>JANQLZ010000115.1 GCA_028280325.1 Bacillota bacterium | reverse complement strand
TTGGCCAATCTTTGTCAGGTTCTTTGAGTTTTCCTCACATGTGGCGATATGTAGAATCAAATGAATTTCAGCAGGGAAATACTTGTCACCTTCAAATTCAATGGGTCGATTTCTTCGAACCTTTGCTTTATGTGTTATCTGCATCACCTTTAGAAAAATGTCTCTATTGATAACTGACATTAAATCACCTCACACCTAGTGTATAGCAGATACACACTAAAGTCAACTGGCTTCTCCATCTGGCCGCCAAAATGACCAGTTATAATTAAACACCTTAATCGCCTAATTTATGCATCGGATAAGTAAATACATCGAAAAGTCACTAGCATGACTAATTATCGAGAGATCCTGAGGCTACACGCAATGGGGTTAAGTCATAGAGAGATCGCACAAAGTTGTAATGTGTCAAAAACAACAGTAAATCAGGCGCTTAAATGGGCTGCTGGGATGAGAGATCAGACAAATGGTCCGGCCGCCAAAATGACCAGTTATAAGATATTAGACACATTTATTATCGAATATGTTATAGTTAAGAAAACGAGATGAAGGAGGGTCTTTATGAAAAAGTTAATGTCTATTTTATTACTTACACTTTTATTATTCAGTTCATTTACAGCTACTCAATCTATGGCCGAACCGACCATTAAGGTAACGGTAAATGGTGAGTTAGTATCTTTCCCTGTTGACCCAACGATAATTGACAATACTACTATGGTTCCAATGCGCGAAATATTTGATGCCTTAGGTGCTTCAGTAGTTTGGAATGGTGCAACCAGGTCTGTTACAGGTGAACGGGCAGGAGTTAAGGTTCAGTTAACATTAAACAATAAAAATGCCACCAGGAATGGCTCAATACTACCCCTGAAAGTACCAGCACAATTAGTCAATGGAAAAACTATGGTTCCGACCAAATTCATCGCCGAAGCCTTAGGCGCTACTGTTGCCTGGGATGGAGCTACTAAAACGGTAATAATCACTGACGATTTTAAGGAAGCAGAGTCTAATCCAATTGAAGTCACAAATGATATAGGCGAGGAAGTTATGATTACTGACTATTTTAAAGTTGTTCAAATCATTGACATTGATAAAGGCGATGAAATAGTGACTATTAAGAATACTGGTGATAAAGCTGTATCTCTTAAAGGTTGGAGATTAGTATCTCATAAAGGTGATCAGGAATTTTTCTTTCCTGATATTGAGCTGAAAGCAAACAGCACAATCTATATAACCTCTGGGGCAAAAGCTAAGGAAGACGGAATAGAATATTATAAGTGGACAGGTAGTTATATCTGGAATAATAATGAATCCGATCCAGGCTCCTTATATGATTCCAATGACAATTTAATATCTCATTGGCCCAGATAGGAATTAAAAAAGAGAGTAAATGTAGTTAGACAACTATATTTGCTCTCAATTTGTGTCACCAGTTTTCATTTATTCTTAGTTTGCTCTTGATTTTGTGCTTTGGCATCTATTGTCTCTGGTTTCAGCCACATCAAAACATACATATGATTACTTCTATGTGCTTTATTATCTGAGTTTAAGAGACATTTTGCATTTATTCTGCCTGGGTTTCTTTGCAGGTTCCACTTTTGCATCCATAGACCATAAACAGAATTTTAGCCTTAAAATGCAAATAGACGTTGTTGTTACAACGTTTATTGCGTGTGCATCCATTTAATCCACTACTATGTTTTATGGTTTAATGTATGCAGCTTGATAATAGGCGATCAGTTACTTAGATATGATATTATCAATAGATTCATTTAGTAACTTTTCTACTGCCTATTGAACAGTATTAGCAATTGTCTGTACTAAATCCGAAAAGTCAAACATAAAAAGGCTTCTCTTTATTAATAGAGACTTACTTTCCTACCCTATTATTTAAAGCGTTTTACTGAATCAAACACTAATTAATCAACCAGTAGTACTGTCTGTTCTAACGATAAATATCTCTTCTGTGCCCAATTTCTACTACAGTGATGATCACTTTATCATCTTCAATTTTGGCAAGTATACGATAGTCTCCAACCCTATATCTCCATTTATCTCTATGAGTTCCTTGTAGAGACTTTCCATAGGCTCTCGGATCAGTGCAGTCTATAAGCTTATCTTCAATATACGAAATTATGAATGAAGCAATCTTCTTATCCATCTTCTTCAGTTGCTTCACTGCTGTTCTTGTATATTCTACCTTATAACTCATAATCCAAGTTCCTTTTTAAGTTCCTCATGACTAAGCTTTTCTTTATTCTTTTCCTCTTCCCATACCTTATTAAAGAGGGTCAAATCATATTCATCTTCAATCTTCTCAATAACTGCTTGCCTTATAAAAGTAGATAAATCTACTTGGTGTAGCTCTGCATATTTTCTTATAAGGGTATCTTCTTTATCGCTTAATCTTAACGAAATTGTACTCATGATTCCACCTCCTGAAGCACATGCACTACAATGTATTACAAAATTATTGTATCAGATTATAACTCATAAATCAATTTATACTTAACAGTATCTATCATACTTAATTATATTATTCACAATTTCTAAAATCAAAAAGAATCATAACGGATTCTAAAATGAACAAGGCTATTAAAGTCGTTAAACTCCTAGTGATGAATACTACGGGTCATTTTGAGCCACCGTTCTGGACAGCGCTGAGCCAGACATCGGGTTAACAATGAGCACCTTTACAATATGAGTTGAGCCATCATAACGTGCTCATGTAGAGAAATTATGCACCAAATGTGGTGCAAATTTTATTTTAGATGGTTAACTGATGACTAACTATCGAGAGATTTTACGGTTTCGTGGCCATTAGATGAAACATGGACGAACAAAAAGCTTAAGGAAGTGCTATATCGAAGGATAATACTCCATCACTTAGAAAGAAGCCAGACTATGAGTATGCTCACAAGGAAATGGCAAAAAGCGGAGTTGCTTTCTTAAACAATTGATGGTTTTCTATGGTGAAAGACTAGCCCCTTATGCTTTAAGGTGATTGCATGCTGCTTACAAAAAAACATCTTAATAGCTATTTAGAGGGCCATTTCATTACTATACCTAAGTGTTTGGAAGAAAAGCTATTAGCAATTCTAGGCTCTCCGATAGTCGTTTACAGTCATGTTTATGAGTTTACTGAACCAGGATATTGCGGAACAAATTCGCAAGGTATAGTCAGTTACTTTTATGACAATCCTAAATCTTCCTTCTAAAAAGTTGCCATATTCTTTGTTTTACAGATAAAATCTTGGATTATGGCAACTCTATATTTAAATTATTTCTCTTTGTTTTATTACCACTTTTTTAGTAGGTTTTTTAAGACACAAAAATATTTACACTCTCACCTCTGATTTTATACTTCTCATAAATAATTTGGTAAAAACATCCTTAGGGTTTTTCTTGTCGATGACAACCGCATAAACTGCTTTACTTATTGGAACATCAACCTTGTAAATTTCAGCTAATCTAACTATTGCTTTCACGGTTGAAACACCCTCAGCAAGTTTCCCAAATGCCTTACCCTGCACTAAGTGCTCGCCAAATTTTCTATTATTGCTATGCTCTGAGAACAAAGTAGCCTCATAATCACCCAAATGACATAATCCATATATAGTCATCTCATTGCCACCCATTTCTTTTACTAACCTTGATATCTCTCTAGCACCTCTCGCCATTAATGGGCCTTTCAAGCTTGGATATTCAAGACCATCTAACATGCCAGCGGCAATTCCCATAACTTTTTTTGCTGCAGCACCTATTTCATTACCAACCATATCGTTTCCATAGTAAAAACGTATCAAGTCACTTCCGAATAATTCAGTTAACTTCTTGGTTAGACTCGTATCCTCTGAATCAATAATCATGCAGTTTGGTATACCTCTAACAAAATCCTGAGCATGACCTGGCCCAACCCATATGGCTACACTTGAGTAATCTTCAACATAGTCTTTAACTACTTCTGAAAGTCTTTTTCCAGTTCCTTCTTCTAAACCCTTCATGCATAAAATATATGTTTTGCTTTTATGGCTATAGTTTATTATTTCCTCCATCAAATCTCGCAAGCTTTGAGCACTAATGGCTATAATTACATAATTGCTATGATTTAGTGCTGTTTCGAGTGAGTTAGTTAACAAAACATCTGCGGAAAGATTCACATAATTATTTCTTCTTTTCTCTTTTAAAATCTTTAGGTTATTAGAGTTTGTTCTACCCCACAATACTAGCTCGTGCCCTTTTCTATCCAAATACCATGCTAAAAAAGAGCCCCATCTACCACAGCCTAAAATTGATATTTTCAATAAATTAACCTCCAAACATAGTATAGCTAAACAAGCCTATGTGGCTCTGTAGTTCGGACTTGTTGCTCTATATTATTTTGTTTTAAGTGTAAATAACTAAATAAAATTCTCAATAGATATCTTTGTTTTTTTTAAGCTCAATTAAGCGTTTTTTATGAGTTCATTTGTGTATGTTAATGCATCTTAAATCATTACATCTAAACAACTCCAGAAAGCACCCTTATTACTTATCAATAGAAATCCCTAAGATTCAGCTAATTGCTCAAAAAACCTTATTATTTCTGGCACGAAATCATCAAAAGTGGGATACTCATCTCTATTACTTTCATATTCCATTAATTTATCACCTAATTCTTCAAGGTGCACAAAACCAAGTTTTTTTACTTTGTTCATATAGTTTTTGCTTTGAGATTTACTGATATTTAATGCCATAATTCTAAATGAACTTGCATGAGCAATATACTCATCGATTGCCCTTATCACTCTTGCCTCTTCAGTTTGTACGGGGTAATATGGATAATCATTAATTGTTTCAAGAGTAGGAACTAACTTTAATAATTCTTCACCCTTTTCTGCCAATGTAGTAGAAAGTTGCCCTGTATAGGCATGTGCTATCTCATGGAATAGTACAATCTGCCAATTATGATCCACTCTTGGAATTCCCATTACAATGTAAGCATCTAATTCTCCATTATCATTTTCAAGTTTTCGACTACTCATCACCCTGGACATTGGACTTATTATAATATTATAGCTATTGAGCTCTTTACCAAAATAATTAATAGCATGTTCCACATTACCTTTATCAATAAACTTTCTCTCAACATTTTTTGTTTGCTCATCATAATAACTACTATGCTTTTCAAAAAAAGATTCAAAATCAATTATTTCTGAGAAATCGATAATATCTTGACTAAACGCAGCTAACTGCTCCTCACCACCCAGCCTCAATACCAAATTATTAGCAGCTTCCGTTGATAAACCTTGATGAAGCTTAAACTCGTCATTAAATGCAGTAGCATAACTTCCAACATTACCATCAATTAATAAGTATTGACCGAATAACATTTGAATTTTTTGAACTGCTGGATGATTTTTGTGATTATAAAAAGATACTTCAATATCCGATAAATAGTTCTCATACACCCCTTTTACATTTCTCGTTTGTCCACTTTGAACTCTAAGATTATATGCCGCTAAAGCTTGAAGAACACAAAATAATTCAACTCTTTTATCAGCAAATACTTTCACTTTTTCGTTGTTTACATATGTAGCGTTGTTAGTAGTACAAGCTGTTAAGCTAACAGTAAGTACTAATAGAAGTACTAAGTAATAAAAAGCTTTAGAATTAAACAGTGATAGCTTCTTTAGATAATCGAACATTTTTAACCTCCTATAATTCTTACTAGCGTTGTATAGGTACTTACTTTCCATATTATAAAAAAACATGAAACGGTAGAATCTACTGAAATATAGACAGATAAACCAGCTGATATTTGATCTGCTAGTTTATCTGGATGCCCTTCTGTAACTGATTCTAATGTAAGTAGATATCTATTTAAAGTATCCTCCTCAATTTATAAAGATTCATTTTTTTAGCTTAACTTAATATCAATTCATGTAAGCTAAGCATATAAACCTTATAATCTATATAATCGGCCAATGTACATAAAGCAACAATATGAGATCTATCCATCCAAAACTGTACGAAGGAATATCTTTCAGACGTGATTCCACTATCTAGATCTATACTTTTGTCTCTAATTGATATATCAAATGAGTTAAGAGGGATAGATAAACCCTTACCTATTGCTTTAATATAACTCTTTTAGAGTCCATATCCTATAAAAATATTCTTCTTTTTTGTCTCGTCCTACTAGTAGTAACGAGTGATATTCATGCTCTGAAAAAAATCTTTTAGCGATATTAATATCAATTGGCTTAATTTGCTCTATGTCAATCCCGATAATTTCATCATTAATTGCACAAACTACCCAATCCCCTGAGTGTGATATATTAAAGTGAATATTGGTATATTTAGAAACATAAGGCTTGCCGTACTCTGTTACATTAAAATCAACTTGATTGATATTAAATCTCTTTTTAATGCCATATTTAACTAATAGCTCCCCAAACATACACCGCTGTGCGTCTGCATACTGCATGTATTTTTCCATTCTCATCTTTCTTTTAGCTGAAATTCTACTTTCTAACTATCGAATGTCTCACGACATAGATTTATATCAATTTTCACTGCGTAAATATTAATCACTTGACTTACCCTGACTCATAGGTGTACATAAGTACATATTTATGACACTTTTACTTCCTGATATTGCTTTTTAAACAGCAAATCATAGGTAGGATTTTTACCTATTAAGTCTGAATGTGTACCATCGCCAACAACTCTACCTTCATCCATAACAATAACTCTATCAACAGCTTTAATGGTGGATAACTGATGAGCAATTATGATTAAAGTACTGTCTTGTGCACTTTGATGAATAGTATTATGTATAATCTCTTCTGAAATATAATCAAGTGATGACGTTGCTTCATCTAATATGATTATATCTGACTTTTTAAGTAACATCCTAGCCATCATCAACTTCTGCTTCTGTCCCCCTGAAAGCTTTATTCCCTTTTCACCAATAACTGTATCATATCTATCAGGACAACTTTCAATAAATTGATGAATATCTGTTAGTTTACAGACATTTTTAATATCTTCGTCAGTAGCATTATAGTTTGCTAAAATCAGATTTTCTTTAATTGACATATTAAATAACAGACCATCCTGCATTACACTACCAATATGACTGTATTTGCTTTCAACATCAATATAGGATATACCTATTCCATTGATTTTAATTTTTCCTGCTTGAGGTATATTTAAACCCAAAATACACTTAATCAATGTGCTTTTTCCACTACCACTTTTGCCGACAACAGCTACTTTTTCTCCTTTATTGATAGTTAAATTAATATTCGAGATTGCATCCTTGCCTGTTTTGCTATATGCAAAACTAACATCATCTAAGATGATATCACCTTTTAAATGTTTAACCTTTAATGAGGGCTTTTTAATTTGCTCAGTAAAGCTCAAAAATTCTAATACCCTTTCTATTGATGGTATATCATTACTAATCTGCATATCAAGCTCATTTATTTTTCCCAGGAAGTTAAAACACTCATTGTAGTACTTCATAAATACTAACAGGCTACCAATGGTAATTTGGCCGTTAAATATCAATAACCCGCCAATAAAAAATAGATTCATTTTCGTAATAAAAAAGTCCTTGAAATAAATAAAGGTTCTGTTAGCATACCAATATATTCTTCTTTTAAAAAACATTACACTCAGATCATCCCAATAGTGGGCAAATCTTTTACTTAAATCATCTTCAATGGCGAGGGCTTTAACTTCTTTCCATCCTAGGATGCTCTTCTTCAGCCAATTCTCATACTTGCCCCACAGCTTACGATATTTATTGTTAATGTTGCGAAGTCTGCCACCCAGGGTTTTTGTCATCAGGAAAGAAAGCGGCACCATTAAGAATCCAAATAACGCTAATCTCCAATTGACGTAGAATAATACTACCCCATATAGCAATATTGATAGCCAGTTAAAGAAGTATTCGATAATTTGCTGATCAAAGAAAGCCTCAAAAACATCGGCATCAGTATCTACTCTATTCTTTAAATCTCCTGCTAAATATGTTTGGTACATTTTGCGAGGAATACCCAGGTAGTTTCTAAACAGCCTTAACTTAATGTCAAAAACTATTTTTTTATAAACTTTGTTGCTTAATACTTTCTTTACTACTATCAAAACAGTTTCAATCATGTAAATACCTAAATATCCTAAACATATCCAAACTAAAATACCTAACTGTTTATTAATCATGACATCATCAACCAGCAACCTGAATAGATATATGCTAGCAATACCTTGCAAAACTAAAACCAGCTTTAGCATTCCAATCCCTAGAAATTGCCACCTATAATGGCTGATAAAGATTTTTAGCTTTTCATAAACATCCTTACGAATACCAATTATCTTTTTCATGACGCAACCTCTCCTTGAGATAAATATTGTTCCTTAAATAGTTTCTGATAATGCTCACAGCTTTCAAGCAATTTTAGATGGTGATTAAACGATACAATATCGCCTTTATGAATAACAGCAATTTTATCCGATTCAATAACAGTAGATAGCCTATGTGCAATTATAATTGTGGTTCTATTAAAACTTAACTCTTTCCATGCTTTTTGAACTGCTTGCTCTGCTTCATAATCTAAAGCGGAGGTTGCTTCATCAAAAATAAGTATTTTTGGATTTTTTAGAAAAATTCGTGCTATAGCCAGCCTTTGCTTTTGCCCACCCGAAAGGTCAATTCCCTCAGCTCCAATCACAGTATCGAGTCCATTCGGTAGGGTTCTAATAAAATCTGCAATGTAAGCCCGTTCACATGCCTCCCACAACTCTCTCTCCTCACTCTTACCAGTTCCAAGTTTGAGATTGTATTTAATAGTTCCGTCAAAAAGTACCGTGTCTTGCTGTACAATACCAATACCTCTTCGTAATGATTTGAGCGAATATTCATTGATATATTTACCATCAACTTTGACAGATCCACTGTGAGGCTCATAAAATCTAAGCAGTAAATTAACTAATGTAGTTTTGCCTGCGCCACTTCTGCCCACAATTGATACCTTTTCACCTTCATTAATTCTTAAATTAATTCCACTTAGAACTGTCTTATGATCATTGTATTGAAATTCAATATTATTAAATTCAATTTTACCGCTTTGTATAACAATATCTGCAGCTTGCTCAAGTTCTTCCTCACTATCTTCATCAAGTAAATTCATTATTTTGTCTATAGAAGCAGAATTGCGTTGTATCTTCATATAAGCATTATTAATCCTGTGCAATGCACCTGAACTTCTCCCAAAGTATTCAATTACTGCGACAAAAGTACCAACGGTTATTTGACCTCTGACAATAAAAACTCCAGCAACAATATATAATGCTAATGATGCGCAAAGTCTTATAAAAGCATTTGCCCTTTCAGCACCAACTTCTATTAATTCAGTTTTAATTTTAAGACGTATTAGTTCAGAACTACTTTTTACAAATTTTTTAGAAACCTGTTTATTAGCTGCAAGAAGTTGGACCTCTCTTAGGCCGCCAATCATTTCAAATAACCAGCCAATGTACCTGCCATAAAGATGGCGATACTTTTGCTGATTGGTTCGGACGATTTTCGCAAAACGCCTGGAAATAAAAACTGTAACAGGCACTAACAAAAGCATAATAGTAGCTACTCTAATATTAATAATTGCTACCATAACAAAAGACATAATTAGAATCAGAATATCTGCCGCCACAAAAAATATGTTCCAATTAATTAGATCCATAATTTGATATGTATCATTATTAATTCTTGCTATTAGCTCTCCTGACTGAGCATTATTTAAATAGCTTGCTTTTAAATGAAATATTTTATTAAATATTTTATTGCGTATTACATATAAGAATCTAGTTGTCAAGTGGGCCCATGATGCATTTAGTATTAAACGAAGTAGTACATCACCTAAAAACAGTACTCCATAACCGATAACAATAAAAATGAAAAAATCCATATTTCGATTGTAAAATGCTTCGTCAATTAATAAGCCAAACACAAATGGATACAGCATCATAATAAACGTTTTCACAAAAATGCTAATAAACAGGTTGAACAATGTTAGTCTAAATGAATCTGAAAATCTCCAAATAAAATTAATAATGTCTATAAATTTTCGCTTACTCATCTTGTTCCTCCATATTTATTTTAGAATTCTCTTAAGTACTTTCTCTGTTCCCATGTAAAAATTGACATACACTTGTTCATTATTTGCAATGCTATAAAGAATCAAGGTATCATCAATATCCAGATTATCTGGTTTTATTTCATAAACCACTCGCCCGCTGTCTGTACTATCTTCTATATTAATAATTGAGCCGCTATAGCGCTTACCTTCTTCTTCCAAAAACCATATTATTTTTTCTTCTGATTCAATAGAGTTACTATCACTCTTATTTAAGATAACTTGAATATGTATATCGTTTGAATCGTTTATTTCATCTGTGAACACACCCTGTGCTTTAAAATAAACACCCACTTCTACATTGTTTACTGCTAAATAGGCTACTACAATTAATATTGCAATAATTAAAAGTGATCCGTATGGTTTTACCACTACAGTGTTAAAAATAAATTTCTTAAATCCCTTTTTAAAATTCATATGGAACCTCCCCCTCTCAATCATATTTGATTTTCTGCATACAATATAGTTTGATTCTAACTCAGACAAGCCAATCATATGCAGTTGATACTTGCTACAGTTGCCTAAAGTACATAATGCAACTATATGTGGTTTATCTATCATAGGGTACAACAGAACGATGCTCGACCATAACACCATAGTATTTTATCTTACAATAGTTTTAGTGATATATGGCTGCTAGAATTAAAATTGGACAAGTGAAATACGATAATCCTTAAATGAGATATAATGATAATCAGATAAGTAGAAAAGCAGATGGGAAAAAGAGATATTTCACACCAGTTTAAGCAAGATGCAGTAGAATACTATCATACATTAGGAAAGACAAAAATGGAAGTGCGAGAGAGCTAAAAATAGGAACAACAACCTTGCATGGATGGATCAGAAAAGAATTCATGTAAAGTAGAGTGTCGAGGGGCAGGGAATTACAGTTCGGATGCAGAAAAAGAGATAGCCAGACTAACCTTTTTCAAACACGCGCGCAGTGCATATCACCTGCGAAGCAGATATCCGAGCAATGGTTTATATCAATCTATTAAGTATTTTATCTTACAATGGTTTTAGTGATATAGTGCTTCGCACTGTGAGATAACTCATTTCATGAGTTGTGATATTAACCATAAATGGCTAGTGATATGATATGAACCCTACTTTAACACGCGCAGCGTATATCACGCACGAAGTGCATATCACTTACGTAGTAAATATCACGAACCGTCAGGTTCATATCGTTGAAAAAAGCGCTTTTTCAAGCGCTTTTTTCTGGCACACCCGAGAGGATTCGAACCTCCGACACGCGGTTTAGGAAACCGCTGCTCTATCCTACTGAGCTACGGGTGCATATTCTGAGCATAGTTATTTTACCCCCATTTAGCTGAGCTGTCAACCAGATAAAGCTCTAAGCTAACACCCAGCTTAGTTTCCAGCCCAAAGGGGTCAGGGGTTAAATTATGGGTCCAGCTGCCTGTAAGTTTTTGAATATTGGTAATGTTTTCATTTAAGAGGTAAATTTCTTTTTAAGCTTGGCGGCAGATATCCAACATGTTTTAGGTTTTCTATTTCTTTTCGTTGGAGATTGTCTGACTGTAAATGTGTTTTTTAAAATCTTAAACCAGAAACCCTTGATATGAGTCAATAGATTATCGGGCAGGGCAGAGGCCTGAAAGCCCTTACGGCAAAGTAAAGAGTATAGCACAGTTTCGCAGTAAAATGCTTTTACCCCGCGATAATTTTGATCCAGTGACTCACTCAGTTTGGTAAACTCATAATCCATTAGTCGATATAGATTAGCCACAGAGTTTTCCAGGTCTATTATATGATTATTATTGAGATGCAGCACTCCAACTTTATCCCCTGTTGAGATAACCGTTCCGTCCTGTAAATGAATGGTGCTTCCCTTAAACTCCTTCAAATTGATCAGAAAAATTTTTTCCTCAGAGCCGGGTATTGGCTGCCAGTTATTCAATTTCGAGAAGATAAACTCAAACGGAACTAAGAAAATTCTCAGTAATATTTTACTCATACCCAGCCAGACTTTCTCTTAAGGTCACAAACTCCAGACCTCTTTCCTTAAGATCTACTATGACATCTTTGATCGATTCAATTGTTCTTCTGGGAGCTTCCTTTGCATAACTGCTATCGTGCAACAAAACAATATCTCCCCCTCTTATCCTTTTAGTCAAAGCCTTTCTGATATAGTTGGCAGAGTTAAATTTACTCCAGTCATAGACATGCCGCGACCAGTACACTGCATTCAGGCCATACTTTTTAAGATAATAGCGCGTTGAGATATTAAATAATCCCCAGGGCGGACGAAAAAACTTGGGCTCCACACCAATATCTTGAAGTATTTTTATGCTTTTCTCAATATCATTTTTAGTAGCTTTGGGTGTTAAAAACCATTGGCAGGTGTGGTTATAGGAATGTAAGCCAATCTCATGACCACACTGCTGGCACATCTTGATAATATTAGGGTTCTTTGCTGCCTTTTCAGCGACAACAAAGAAAGTAGTTTTAACATCATGCTTAGCTAAAGTTTCTAATAATTGATAAGTGTATCTGGAATCAGGTCCGTCGTCAAAGGTTAAGGCAATTTGATTTTTATTGGGAATTCTACGGATAACATGTTTGGCAAATATCCGCTGCCAAAAAGACGGAATAATATTATACACAGTACTTGCTAGCAAAAAAGAATCAAAGATAGACATTATCTCACCCCCTCAATAGTTTAATATTATTGTCCTATTATATTATATTAATATTCACCAATGATTAATTATACAATAATGTTATATTAAGCTATCTTGTTGATAAACCTTCGCACTTTGTTATATTATGTAGTATATTAAGCATGTACATGTTCTTATTCTAGTATATCAGTTTACATTTAATGTTGTTAATATAAATTTTTCACAAGCTCTTTAATTATCACCCCTGGAAATTTATCTAAAGTTCAGGCACCTGCCTTCAGCCAGATGATAAATAGACCCCCACTGTTTACCTGAGAACAATAGAGGTTTTTTCTCCCATTATGTTATACCCGCATCAGCAGTATTAAAAACACTTTACCCAATTATTTTTTACAAAAATTTCAGTTAATAATCCTGGCAATATCTATATCAAGCCATAATGTCTGCAGGCATTGTAAAACCCGTTATCTTCGACATTATTAGTTATATAATCAGCTACATTCTTGAGCTCCTGAGGGCTGTTGCCCATAGCGATCCCATAGGCAGCGCCCCTAACCATTTCAATATCGTTGTAGCTGTCTCCAACAGCATAGGTATACTGAGGCTTAATGGCTAAGTGTTTGATCATAATATCTATACCACTGTATTTTGAAGTGCTCTTATCGAGTATTTCAAAAACTGTTTTATTCCAATGCTTGATAATAATATCTGAGCTATCGTTAAAACTGAAATGCTTGTTCATGTCACAGTCAAAAACCATAAAAAAGTAATAGTCTCTGGTACCATTATCAATCTGTTTGATATATTTTTCAAAGGTATGGCTGGCATTACTGTGACCCGGACGCATTTTATGGCGTAAAAAGTACTGGATATGCCTTTTAGGGTCGTTAACATAAATATTGTCTTTATCCACAGCATAAATTGTTTTGTTAGCTGCCAGCAGCCTGTCAATAATTGGCTGCATCTGTTCAATATTTATCGGGTTATCGTGAATAACCTGGTCGTTGGCAATCACCAGATGACCATTAAAACAGACCGAATTGCTGATTTCCAGTTCCTGCATTAATGCCTCTACCTGAAAAACAGAGCGCCCACTGGATAAAGCCACAATATGACCATTTTCCTGCAGTTTGCGGATAGCCTCATAGGCGCTTTCCGGGATATAGCTGTGATTCTTGCCGTGATAAATTAAGGTGTCGTCACAGTCGACAAAGATGATTTTTTTAACCATTAACAGTACCTGCTTAATTTCTTTTTTTCGGCTGATTCCTTCACCGATTACTGATAAATCTCCAGCATCATCCGGGCAATCGTGGTGCGGGGCAGCATGACACTACAGCCGGTAGTTTCCCTGACAATCTCCTTCATTGCCACTGAATAACCAATACAATTTAAAAATATTAACTCAATATCATCTTTTTTAAACCGAGTTACAGCCTGCTTGATTTTTTCAATTGAATCGTAAGGAGAAGCAGCAACTAAAACAGTCTCAATACCAAAATTGCTCCATCTATTCTTGATGCCCTCGATTTGATCAGCAGTTGGCACCAAAATACCAATCGGCCCCTGGCCGACAATGCCTCGAATAATATTTTGCAGTAAACTGCAAGGTTCAATCAAAGGGACATGATGTTTAAATGGAGGAAACTCTCCTGTGCAAAACATGACAATGGTCTGACATTGCATTGCTTCCAGTTTGACGATACAGTCTTGGATGAAAGGAAGTAGCTTCGATCTTGACAGCTCCACCTGTCTACCATCTCTCATTCTGGATACAAAGGATACCTCCCCTGCTATCGGCGCAAACTTCTTAACAACTTCCTCGTAAGTAAAGTTATCTAATGCGCCACATTCTACCAACTCCAAATGTGGCTCCAGGATGCCGCTGATATCGGGAGTAATATCAGAACGGGGTGACTGCCCAATTGTTATTGCCCCCAGTTTAGTCTTACCCATAATTAACCTCCTATTCTAACACCACTATTCCATTTCTTCTAGTATTCTTGCTATCATTGTACGTGGTGATAATACTGGAAGTCCAGTAATTTCTCTAACCTTTTGCTTCATTTTTAGTGTATAGCCGATGCCATCCAAAAATATCAGCTTAACCTTGGCTTTCAAGAGGGCCTGCGCTGCCTTTTCCAGTCCGACTCCGGTATACGGCGAGGCGACAACCAAAACTGTTTTAATATTTTTACTGGACCATTTTTGCTTAATGTGTTCAATCTGGCCCTGATCTGCGACAATAACCCCAATCGGGCCGTTGGCAACTAATTCACTGGTTATGCTCCGCAATAAATCACCGGGTTCTATAATAGGAATGGTGTGTTCAAACTCAGGAAAATCTCCGGTACTGAGAAACACAATTGCCTCGCAGTTTTCACTCTCCAAATAAGTGATACATTCCTGGATTAAATAATAAATTTTTTCCCAGCAGATAGTAACTTGTCTTCCATCACCCATTCTGGTGATCAAAACCTTATTACCTGCTTCAGGTGAAAACTTTTCCAGAACTTCATCGTAGCTAAATTTGTCCAAAACGCCACACTCAATGAAAGTAAAACCTAATTTCCGAATACTGTCTAAATCTGGAATCACATCAGTCCTAGGTGCCTGACCTACTGTCAGCATCCCTACCTTTTTCACTTTCTCTTCTCCTCTCGAAAGTAAATTACCTTATGTTCATGATGCTTGTCCTCTTCGTAAAAAAGTAATATACAACTTGCTCTTATTGGTTAGGCTGTTCTCGAGTATTCTCTATTTTTCATCACTGTTTAAACATGCCTTAACATTACTGCATTATACACTAAGAAAGACTGTAAATAGAAGTATTTTTTCTATTACAATCTTTATTTATCTATATTTTTTTTATTTATGACAATTATTAAAGACTATAATTATTGTAATATCCTAATTTTTATCAGTTATCATAATTATTTAAATGACCAGGCAAGGTCAGAACCGCCTCAAAATATTTGGTAGATTATCAAATATCGCCTGTCTAAACCAGATGCTAATAAGATTGCTCCGGGATAACCAGCCAGGCAATTAGATAGGCAATAAGCCCTCCTCCATAGGCAAAGGCCAGCAGAACTACAATAAGTCTGATTATTGAGGCATCAATATTGAAATATTCAGCAATACCCCCGCAAACCCCAGCAATAACCTTGTTGCTGCCAGATCGGTATAATTTCTGGGGGGATCGATCAGTATGATCCTCCTCGTCAGAACCATAGTAGCTGTATTCCCGGCCTCGATCCTGATAATCTGCTTCCGCTGTCGGATACGATGGGTCCCTGTTGTCTATCGTTGGTTGTTGTCCAGACGGACGCTCTGGCATAACCAGCAGCGCAACGATATAAAAAATTAAATTAAATCCCAGCAGCAGGATAAACCCCAGTCTGACCAGGGTGCTGTCAACATTAAAATACTCGGCAATGCCCCCACAGACGCCAGAAATAACTTTGTCATTTTGTGATTTGTAGAGTCGTTTTGTGTTCATAGATTATCATCTCACTTTATTGTAGATAAGCTAATTTACATAAGTTCATTTTCATCCTATTTTCGGCTGATAACCTTCTTTACTGCTGCTATTATGTCATCCGCAGTTAAGCCGTATTCACGTAACAGTTCAGCAGGATCACCTGATTGCCCAAATCGGTCACGAACACCTACCATTTGAACGGGTACCGGATGATGTTCTGCTAATAAACTGGTCACAGCACTCCCTAAGCCTCCAATTATACTATGCTCTTCAGCAGTAACAATTGCCTTTGTTTCTTTAGCTGCACGTAAAACAGCACCGATATCCAGCGGCTTTACTGTCGCCATATCCAACACTCGGGTAGTAATCCCTGACAAAGATAATTCTCGGGCAGCCTGTAGTGCTTCTTGAACCATTAAACCACAGGCAATAATGGTAGCATCTTTACCGTCACGAACCATTTTAGCCTCTCCAATGGCAAAGAAATCATCTTTTTGATAAACAGTATCAACCTTCGTCCGACCGAGTCTAATATAGACCGGGCCGGCAAACTGGTATGCCAATTTAATTAAATGGGCTGTCGATACGCCGTCTGCTGGTACGAGGACGGTCATGTTGGGGACAGCTCTCATTAAAGCAATATCCTCGATAGATTGATGCGACCCCCCATCAGCCCCCACGGTTACACCGGCATGAGTAGCTGCTATTTTGACATTTAAATCCGGATAACAGATCGAGTTTCGGATCTGTTCAAAGGCTCGGCCAGCGGCAAAAATGGCAAAAGTACTGGCAAATGGCACCTTCCCGGCTGCTGCCAGCCCCGCTGCTACCCCCATCATATTGGCTTCAGCAATACCGGCACTGAAAAAGCGCTCCGGATAGGTTTCTTTAAACTTGGCTGTTTTGGTAGACTTGGACAAATCCGCATCTAAAACTATAATGTCGCTGTACTGGCCTCCCAGCTCTACCAGTGCCTGACCATAGGCATCCCTGGTCGCTACTTTGCTCATGGCTATCTCCCCTCCAGTTCTTTTAAGGCGTGTACGACTTGTTCGGATGAAGGAGCTGAACCGTGCCAGCCGGCCTGGTTCTCCATAAAGCTAACTCCTTTGCCCTTAACTGTATGGGCGACAATCATCGAAGGCTGTTCCTCTTGTTTAGCCTGGCTGACGGCACCGCAGATCGCCCTCAGATCATGGCCGTCAATCTGCTGTACAGCCCAACCAAAGGCCTGCCATTTGTCAGGCAGAGGTTGAACATTCATCACACATTCAACCTGGCCATCTATCTGCAAGCCGTTAAAATCTAAAAAAACTATCAGATTACGCAGCTTATGATGGGCTGCAAACATAGCAGCCTCCCAGACCTGACCTTCCTGAAGCTCTCCATCGCCAATAATTGCATAGGTGTAATAACTCTGCTGATCGACCTGGCCTGCTAACGCCATACCAACAGCTGCAGAAAAACCCTGTCCTAATGACCCGGTAGACATTTCAACTCCGGTCAGCTTCTGCATGTCCGGATGGCCCTGCAAAGGACTGCCCAGTTTTCTCAGGGTCTTTAATTTAGTAAGCGGAAAAAAGCCTCTCATGGCTAAAGCCGCATATAACACCGGAGCTGCATGCCCCTTGCTGAGTACAAAGCGATCTCTTTCTGGCCAGTTGGGATTTTTAGGCCTAATATTCATTAACTCAAAATAAAGAGCAGTAACAATATCTGCGCTGGACAGCGAACCTCCCGGATGCCCTGATCCCGCCTCTCCAATCATGGTTATAATATGGCGGCGCATGGCCAGGGCCTGGTCTGCAAGCTCCGTATACCTACAGCTCATCGAGGTATCCCCCTTCATTAAATTGTATTTTTATAATTAGGTGATGACTTAGTACAGCTCTCAGTTCGTTTAACCACTACAAGGTATCATACTTACCTAAGATGTTCAATGACGTCTAAAAAATTTGTCTTTCCAGACGGACAAAGCAAACTTAGGCAATGCTGCCATTCTGCCAACCCTGCTGGGTTCTCTAATCAGACGATAGGCCCATTCCAGACCCAGCTTTTGCCATTTTTCAGGGGCTCGGTCGATCACACCTGCCAAAATATCAAAACTGCCGCCTACACCGATGGCAACTTTCACCGGCAAATCAGTTAAATGATCACTGATCCAGAATTCCTGACGTGGCGAACCCAAGGCAACAAACAAAAGATCTGGCTGTTTCTCCTTAATGTCTTCCAACAGTTCACGCTCTGTTACTGAATCAAAATACCCGTGGTGGTATCCTTTAATATTTACATTGGGATATAGTCGCTTAATTTCAAAAGCTACTGCAGAAACAACCTCCGGTTTAGCTCCTACCAGGTAGGTGGAAATTTGACGCTCATTACCCAACTGCAACAAGGCATGTAATAAGTCATAGCCAGTGACCCGTTCTGGCACAGGGTCTCCCAAAATTCTTGAAGCCCAAACAACACCCATTCCATCTGCTGTAACCAGGGCGGCTCGCTGCAATATTTTTCTCAGTTTACTGTCTTTTTTGCTCTTATATATTATCTCACTATTAGCAGTTACTATCTGCTGATGCATTTTACCTTGATCAATCCACGTTAATAACAACTCGGTCGTCTTGATCAAGGTACTTTTGTAAACAGGAATATCCATTATTATACTAACATCTTTAACCATCGTATTCCCCCAAAGCTATATTGGTGGCAATCTTAATCGCCTCCCAGGCTTCCTGCTCTAATCTCGCAGTTTGCTCAGCTACCATTTTTCGCTGTGAATCTATAGTTTCTAGTATCTCACTTATGTCTTTGATTATGTCTTCTGCTTTTACATCAGCTGTTGACCCTACTGCCTTTCTGCTAACCAGCGTAAGTAACGAATCTATTTTGGGATCGTAGCTGATACCTATCGGGATAGCACCTTCTCTCAAGGCAAATATTAAAGAGTGAAGCCTCATACCCAACATGATATCCAGCTGATGACAAATTCCTAATAACTCGGCAGCCTGGTATTCTCTCTGTAGCAAATACACATGCTGACATTCAGCCATGTTATCATAGATTTTTAACAGTACTTCATAATCTCTGCTGTGTTCAAAAGGCAGGAGAACAATATGAGCTGCATGCTGCTGGATAACCCGGTCTAAAGCTCGGGAAATCTGTTCAATATAGTGTTCGTGATTAAACCAGGGTCTGGCTGAAACCCCAATCCAGGGACCATTTTCATTGAAAGGAATTCTCTCATTAATCAGAATCTCTCTAATGCGCTGCCGGGGAGCTGATTGAAGAAAAAAAACCGGATCAGCAGTGAGCTTGATGCTATCCTCTGGCAAACCAATTTCGGTCAGCAGCTGAGCCGACTGCCTGTCCCTCACTGTCAGAGACTGCACACCACTTAAAATTCTCCGAATTAACGTAGCTGAAAAGCTGCGTTGAACAGGCCCCACACCTTGGGAGAAAACCATCACCGGAACTTTCATCAGCTTGGCAACAGCGACAATACTTAAATAATAGGGAATTGAGAGAGAGCCGGTGACATCCTGCAGCAAACTTCCCCCACCACTAATCAACAGATCTGCTCGGGAGAGCTCAATTATTAAACGGGGATAATTAACTCTGCTTATCGCTCTAACGCCATACAACTGCCTGGTCTCTGCTGGGTTTCCAGATAATACTATTATATCAACGCTGGGAATCGTCTGTTTTAGTCCATCAATTATGGAACATAAAATAGCCTCATCTCCGGCATTGTTAAAACCGTAATATCCTGATAATAAAACTCTGGTCAGCTTAATCACCCCATATGCTGAGCAGGCCGCTCCGCTCAACTAATTCAAATAGTGCTACTAAAACAATACCCACTAGTGTACCACTCCAGATACCATTAAAGGACGTCAACAAGGCCATCCAGAGTGGTTTATGCAGGTGGGCAAAGGTATTGATAAAAGAGGTCAGTCCAATTGCTCCAATCGTCAAAGGTATAAGTGTCTGCCGCTGTTTATAACCCAGCCAGGCCGCCAGTATCAACAGGGGGTAACCAATTAAAAACTCCTTGAAACGAGGCCGGGCAATTAAAACCTGCTGCAGCCACAGCCGGATTTTAAGCTCAATACTGGTCACAGCAATTATCGGATTATTACCTGATCTGATCACCAAAAAGCCGATAGCTATGATAAAAATACCTGCTATCACAGCATGATACACCTTGATGTTGATATTCAGAATTTTAATTATACTGTTCTTAGCCTGATTCTTGAATAACATGATAGCGAAAACTAACAAGGCAGGAACCAGCAGGGCTAACTTAACCATTGGGAAAACACTGATAGCGGTCATAAACTCAGCTGTCGCCAGAATTCCATGAACATAAATACAGCCGACAAAGGTAACGCCAATGGTGATCACCAGTCTTTTCATAGCCACTATTTTGTTATCAGCTGCTTTACTTGAATACCAGATAAAGCCCCAGACTATCGCTAAGGTCGGGAAGACGATAGCGCTGGTCAGGGCAACCAGCTTTTGCAACAACAGGTGATAGGAAGGCAGTGCAAAAACAATACCTGTCACCGCCAATACACCTAAACCCAACAAAACAGCAGTCAGTCTGACGGCCTTGGTTAGCATCGTAAGCAATAAGAGCAGTGCACAGCCCAGGCCCAAAGATATCAGCAACAGGGCCCAGAGAGGGAGCGCTGTTCGACTGGGAACAGGGGTTATAGCCCCAAGTTGATAGCCTCTGCTCTCAATTCTTTGGGTCAATGAGCTAAAAAATTTGTGGTTAAAATCAACTGATTTAAGAAACGGTCTGAGATAAATAATATGGGCACTGCGGTCATTAACCGCCAGCATAAAGCGTTCAACAACACTGTTAATAGTCAGCTCGTCAGCAGCAGCATTATATCTTTCCAGCCATTCATTGGCCCCAATACTGTGCACCCGAGCCAGATTATAATCGAGCAGCGCAGCCAGCTTTTTGTCTCCATCTATCGTTGTCATTTCAATATGTCCATAAAGAGGATGAGAGCTGTCCTGCTGCCGAAGGTTTCGGGCTGTTACTGCTAATAGATTGTTGCCGCTTTTGACCGGCATACCTAAGATTCCTTCTGTACCAGCAAAGATGATTGCCTCAGAATTAAACTCGTTGCTCAGGTACCTCAGATAGCTTTCAAAAACCACAGCATCGCTGGTTAAATAGGCTGCATTAACCGGACGTGGCAAAACCTTAAAACCATATCCTTTAATCTCTGCTATCAAGCTAGCATCAAACCCAAAGCCGTTAACCGGCAATGCTTCAGAATGCATTACCTCTATAATAATTTTATCGGATTCTACGACCAGCTTCTTTACTCTTTCTTCACCGTATTTTTTACTGCCTGCGGCATAAAGAGCTTCAGCTCTGGCCCTGGATGCGACATAAAGATAGATATTGGTTGGGCTGACCTTATAATCAGCCAGATAGGCCAGCCAGGAGTTCGACCCCAGTTCGGCCTGATTGGTTTTAATAATATCCAGGCCTAAAAAGGCATGTACCAACTCGTCTTGCTGAAAGAAGCCCCTGATGTAGTTTTCTTCAACAGCTAACTCCAGCTCAGTCATGGCAATAGTATCGATATTGTTATTCTTAATAACCCATAGCATGTCGTCTAAATCCTGCCCCATGGCCGCACTCCATTCCAGTACTGAATCATAGTCCACTACTGGCAATACCTGCCGATGTTTTTGCTGCTGCAGGTAATCCTGGCCGCTGAGAACAAGCGCTGCAATCAGTCCCAGTACGATGCCTGAGAGTAAAATTCTACGCATTGATGTCATTTTGTCCACCTTATTCATTTTCATTTATTTTAATGCCGAATTCGATTTAATTTCAATGCCTGTTTCGCTGACAACCACACTGTTAATATAAATTGGAGGGGTAGTATTATTAAAGAGAATATTTACAGAGTATATATCAGTCAGCTCATCAATAGTTTGCTGCAGGGTATCTATACCTGATAAAGGCACTAAATCATAAGCTCTGACCTTGAGGGAAGACCAGTCGCTTGTTGTCAAATCAACTTTAAACTCAATAGGTATTTTCTGCCCTTCGAAGGTAGCTGCAACCCCGGTAACCAAAAGGTAGCCCTGATGACCAGTAACAGCCATCTCATGCAAGCTTGGATAAAAAGTGCCTAAAAGGGCGGCCATATCGGCTACAGTAACATCCATTGTCAAAGTTATTACCGGACTCATTTTCAGAGATATATCCTTTTCCCGTAAGGTTTTAAAGATATCAATCTGGCCCTTTGAGGCCTCCATTGAGTAGCTGTCGACCAGCAGATTGCCCACTGTTAGATTTCTTCCGGTAATGTTAAAGCTACTGAATCTACCGCTAAGCAGCTGCCAGGTGTTAGCTTTCAGGCTGACATCTTCAGGGGTATCTGAGCTAATAAACTTAGCAATATTATTCGATAAGTATACCTCCGCGGCTAAAGGCGGCAAAAACCAAATTAGCAACAAAGCAACTACTACTGCACCAATAATCCAGGCCACAGCCTTGCTTTTTGAATCCAGGCCAGGCTGCAGTTCTGATTGATTATCTATGTTTTGGGTTAAGTTCTTACTCAATATAATCCCTCCTATAAATTAATGTGCCAGCTATATCAAGTTGTCAATGTAACACAACTTAAGCTTGCTCAGGTTATACCCTGGTTTTTCTCCATTTTAGATAGCCAGCTATAAATTGATTGACATCGCCGTCCATAACTGCATCAGTATTGCCAGTTTCAATATTGGTGCGATGGTCTTTGACCATAGCATAAGGATGAAATACATAGGACCTTATTTGATTGCCCCAGGCAATGTCATTGACATCGCCGCGCATTTTAGCCAGTTCGGCCTCTTGCTCCTTGAGCTGCAGCTCATAGAGCTTGGCCTTTAACAGTTTTAAAGCAGTGTTCTTGTTGGAGTGCTGGGAGCGCTCATTCTGGCACTGCACCACTACCCCTGTTGGCAAGTGGGTAATCCTGATCGCTGACTCCGTTTTATTGACATGCTGCCCACCTGCACCACTGGCTCGGTAGGTTTCTATCCGCAAATCCTCGGTTTTGATTTCCACTACTATGCTGTCATCGATCTCAGGCAAAACCTCCACTGAAGCAAAAGAGGTATGCCTTCTTCCAGAAGAGTCAAACGGGGAGATTCGCACTAAACGGTGGACACCCCGCTCAGCTTTTAAATATCCGTAAGCATTTAAACCCTTTACCAAAAAGGTAGCATCCTTAATTCCAGCTTCAGGGTCAGCCTGATAATCCCAGAACTCTACTTTGAAGCCCTGCTCTTCTGCCCATCTGGAATACATTCTCAGTAACATGGCAGCCCAGTCTTGAGATTCAGTGCCGCCGGCCCCGGGATGCAGGCTGACTATGGCATTGTTCTGATCATAAGGGTCGCTGAGCAATACTGCCAATTCAGACTGGTTCAATTCCCTCTCTACCTGTTTAAGTAATCTCTCGATCAGCTGAGCTAATTCTTCATCGGGATCTTCGTTATATAGCATTAAGTACTCTGTTATATCGTCAATACTCTTTTGCAAATTGGCAAAGCCATTTAGTTTAACCTTGATAGCGCTGACCTGCTGGGTTTTGCTCCGAGCTGTCTGCTGATTTTCCCAGAAGTCTGACTGGCTCATTTCCTGTTCTAACTCCTGTAGCTCAGCCTTTAATGCAGGCAGGTCAAAGTAACTCACCTATTTCACTGAGTTTTGATCGTAATGATTCAAGTTGTCTGGAAGCCATTGCCTGTTCCAGCATTCTACCACCTCTAACTTATAATTTGCCTTACAGATTTATCTGCCACAGCATTTTTTATATTTTTTGCCACTACCGCAGGGGCAGGGCTCATTTCGACCTATTTTTTTGCCGGTTCTAATGGTT
The DNA here is from genome assembly GCA_028280325.1 of Bacillota bacterium. GTDB lineage: Bacteria > Bacillota > UBA994 > PWPR01 > PWPR01. The sequence goes on along the minus strand of JANQLZ010000115.1, from coordinate 7,175 downwards.
TCCCGCTTTTTCTGAGGCCTGTTTTCGTGAGAAACAACTGCTTTGGGCTGAATGTGGCTTTTTAGCTGGACATGAAACACACTTTTAATAGTTTCTTCTTTTATATCTGAGATTAGATTCTGGAACATGGCATATCCTTCACTCTGGTATTCCATTAAAGGATCACGGCCGCCATAGGCCCTCAACGAGATCCCCTGTCTCAATCTGGTCATAGTATCAATATGATCCATCCATTTCCTGTCAACCACTCTCAACATCACTAAACGCTCTAAACTACGCATAATTTCTGAACCGAATTCAGCTTCTCTGGCTTCGTACAAAGTCATTACCTGAGGCAATACCTGATCTTCAAGCTCCTGTATACCTATTTCTTCCCATTCAGACAGGTAGTCAGGATAAGCCGGGAAGAATTCCCGCAGTCTGCCCAGCAATCCGGACAAATCGTTTTCTCGGAGGTCATTCCTATTCGTAATGTAGCTGCCCACCGCTTCCAAAGCTATATCTTTAGTCATGGCCAGGAGCTGATCTTTTAAATCTTGATTTTCAAGTACTCTGCGCCGCTCTTTGTAAATTACTTCACGCTGTTTGTTCATGATATCATCGTATTCCAAAATATGTTTACGGATACCATAGTTTCGCCCTTCGACCCGCTCCTGAGCCCGCTCAATTGCTCTGTCCAACAGCTTGTGCTCAATAGGGATATCCTCTTCCATACCCAATTTATCGATAAAGCCTGCTGCCATATCTGAAGCGAACAGGCGCATTAATTCATCCTCCAAAGAGATAAAAAACTGGGATGAACCGGGATCACCCTGACGCCCGGAGCGACCGCGTAGCTGATTATCTATCCGCCTCGATTCATGTCTTTCAGTGCCAATAACATGTAGTCCACCGAGATCCAGAACCCCTTCTCCCAGCACTATATCTGTTCCTCTGCCAGCCATGTTGGTAGCAATGGTGACCATGCCTTTTTGGCCGGCATCCTTGACTATTTCAGCTTCCTGTTCATGGTACTTAGCATTGAGGACATTGTGCCTGATCCGCTTTTTCTTTAATAAACTGCTCAGCATTTCCGAGTTTTCAATCGATACTGTGCCGACAAGGATCGGCTGACCCCGTTGATGACGAGCTACAATATCATTGATGACTGCACTAAATTTTGCTTTTTCATTGCGATAAATCTGGTCTGGCATGTCATCTCTGATCATTGGCATATTGGTTGGCACAACCACTACATCCATTCCATAGATTTTACTCAATTCTTCTTCCTCGGTTTTGGCTGTGCCGGTCATACCTGAGAGTTTATCATACATCCGAAAATAGTTCTGCAGGGTTATTGTAGCCAGGGTTCTGCTTTCCTGAGCTACCTTCACTTTCTCCTTGGCTTCTATAGCCTGATGTAGTCCATCGCTGTACCGACGGCCAATCATCAGCCTACCAGTAAACTCGTCCACGATAATTACTTCATTATCTTTAACAATATAGTCTCGATCACGCTTCATCAGTTCTTTGGCTCTTAAAGCATTGTTAAGCTTGTGGTTCGCTTCCATATGTTGCTGCTCGTACAAATTGTCTATGCCTAATTTCTTTTCTGCCAGCGCGATTCCAACCTCCGTTAACGAAACAGAACGAGCTTTTTCATCAACGGTATAATCCTTTTCCAACTTTAGCGACCGGGCAATATCTGAAAAGCGGCGGTATTCTGAAACAGGCGCGGCCTGGGGGCCTGAAATAATTAATGGTGTCCGAGCCTCATCAATTAAAATACTGTCTACCTCATCAATTATGGCGTAATGGAGCGGTCTTTGCACCAAATGGTCAACCTGAATTGACATATTATCTCTCAGGTAGTCGAATCCGAACTCATTGTTAGTACCATGAGTCACATCCGCCTGATAGGAAATCCGGCGCTCTGCCGGTTTCATGTTACTGATAATCAGTCCCACCTCTAAGCCTAAAAACCTGTAAACTGCACCCATCCATTCGCTATCACGTTTAGCCAAATAATCATTTACTGTCACCACATGCACGCCTTTACCAGCCAGGGCATTCAAGTAAACCGGCATTGTCGCAGTCAGGGTTTTACCTTCACCTGTTCTCATTTCAGCCACCCGGCCTTGATGTAACACTATGCCGCCCAGAACCTGCACATCATAAGGGCGCATACCCAGGACGCGCTCATCTACCTCTCGAACTACGGCGAAGGCTTCCGGCAGGATCTGCTCCAATGTTTCGCCTGTGGCCAGTTTCTGTTTAAAATATTCAGTCTTAGCCTGAAGCTGTTCGTCGCTCAGACCAGACATTTCTTCAGCGTATTCATTGATTTCATCAACCGTTCTTTGCAGCTTTTTCAACTCTCTCGCATTAAAATCAATAAAGCGATTTATAAATTTCTTCATATAAAACTCCTCTTAAAAAAGAATTTAATTCTATTTTAATTCCCAACCTTTTTGCTCCATTTCCTTGATGATCTCAATCGGGGCAGCAATATGCAGATGCCAGCCATTTTCAACCTTCAAATTGAGCCTTGGACGGATATAAGTAAAGGCCCGATGCTCTGGTGTTGAGTTTCTGGTAACCCCGAATGCTTGGGCTTCTGGTGGAATACTGCCCAGGATTTGACCATATTCACCATCAGCAATACGCTCAGGAACAACCATACTATACAATTTATAGGGGCTATAGCGCAACTCACGTTCATATAACATGGTGTCAATGATCGACCACATCCCACCTGCTACCAGTGAGTGTCCGCCGACGACAACCGGAATGGGCGCTTTTAAGACAGCCTGAGTAAATCTCCTGGTCCAGGGATCAGATATTTTATCGGGCTTTAATAAATCAGAGTAAAATCTGTCATTATCCGATAAATGCAGCTTCTTATGGGCGAATATTACCCGGGTATCCATGAATGCTACCTGGGCCAAAGAGCCTAAATAAGCGAAAAAATCTGTTTCGCCCAAGATATCGAGCATATGCCCCAGCAAAGACCTGACCATTCCCCGGTCAGCTCTGCCTAAAGATTTCATGCCTCTTTCTTCAGAGTAGATTCTCAGTCGACATCTGATATAGGTATTTAATTGGGTGATGACCGGCGCTCCAACCCGGCCACTTAGAATTACATCTGTAAAAGGCATTGCCAAACAGTATTTAGCCTGAATCAGATGTGAGGTGTCACAGTTTAAGCTTGCCAAAGCCTGTTTGGTATGCAGGCCGATTGCTGGATGAATTGATAAAATGAGCATATCTGTCGGTGTATCTATATCAAAGTGAATACCAGTGGAATGCGGCATTAATACCTTAGTTAAACCTACATTGCGTAGCATATTGGCCAACGGATTATCATCATTAGGCAGGGAAGGTAAATCATTGATCGCAGTGGCCGGAGAAAAAACGACTAAATCAGCAGACTGAACATTATTAGTTAAAACCGTGCCGGGCTCCAGCATAACCTGTCGGCAGAAAGCGGCCATCTCTTCAACAGTCAGCAGCGGTCCTGCTGCCCCACCCATGTAAAATACTGCCTCCAAACCATAGCTGTTAATTATCTGCTGCAGCCGAGTGCCAAAATGAAACTGACCCTCGTCAAAATCAACAATCACTTTCTCTGATCGAGAAATATCACGCAACTCCGGGTAATTTGTAGCAACTATTACCTTATCTACTTCACTGACCTGCATAAAACGGTCAACATTATCTCTGACCATTGCCTGACGCAATTTAACCATATCACGCTCTATATTGCTGCTGGGATTACCACCCTCAAAGATTACCGCGGTCACTTTTTTATCTCTCATTACCGCACCACCTAAATTAAGATCTTACATTTAATTGTACCATAAAATTTAAAAAACAAACATTAAAACCCCTGGGCATAATAGTCGTCTGGGATACGGTATGAGTACACTAAAATCATCGCTATATTTAAACTTTGGAGCAGCTGCGGAATACACCAAAAATAATTAAAGAGGCTCGCTCAAAATATTTTCCTGCTATTTTGAGCGAGCCCCTTGATTTTCTAAGTAAATATTTATAACCTACTCTTAGAACTGAGGCTCAATTAAGCCAAAATTGCCATCTTTTCGTTTATACAAAACATTAACTTCTTCGGTATCACTATGCCTGAATACGAAAAAGCTGTGTCCTAATAATTCCATTTGCAGGATAGCTTCTTCAACATTCATGGGCTTAATGGCAAAGCGCTTGGTTCTAACAACTTTTAGGCTATCGTCATCTTCAGTATCATCCTCGGAGATAAAAGGAGGGGTATTGCCTTGATCTCTCATCTTTCTGTTAACTCGAGTCTTATATTTGTGAATCTGGCGCTCCAATTTATCCACTACTGAATCAATTGTAGCATACATATCATTAGTACTATCTTCACTGCGTAAAATCATTCCCCCAATAAACAGTGTAACCTCTACAATATGATATCCTCGCTGTACCTCTAAAGTAACGTTAGCTTCTACAGGGCCACCTTGCTGAAAGTATTTATCTAGCTTTCCTAACTTTTTCTCCAAAGCTCTCTGTAGGGCATCAGTAACTTCAATTTGGCGTCCTGTAACATGCATTTTCATGATACCAGCTCCTTTATATATATCTATAATATTATTTACCCATATTAAAAATATGATAAACAATATGTATAGCCCAGTGAGAAACTTACTCTAAAACACCCCCCACAATGGTTTCCGAAAATAGCTGTCTTGCTCTCGTTTATGTTCGATGAGCATTTTATAATGCCATCTGGACTTTAAATGTATATTGGAATATTTCTGCTTGCTTTTCCTGTCGATGCCTACCATAAAGCCGATTTTCTCACTGATACAGCGCATCAGGGTGTCAATAGCAACCAAATCACCAGTAATGAAAATGGTTTGCAGCCGATAGTAATTGAATTTTTTAATTGGGAGTTGTTGGCAAAGCGAATTGATGGCCGCCCGATGTGCAGCTATCTGCTCCAGATAAACATGTTGGTGAGAAAAGAGCTTAATAACTTTTAAAGATTCCTGTTCTTTAAACTTACTAATAATATTCAAACTCTCATTGATTAATGCGGCATATAATGAATCTATTTTAAGCAAATGATATTTTATGCTATGTAATACAATTTTGTAGTCACTTTTTTCTGCAATCATTATTATCACCTGCTTTACTTGAGTAAGGTAGTGGCAATGGTCAAAACGCAAACCTCTGCTGCTCCACCATGTTTTAGAATTCTGGCACATTCATTTAAAGTGCTTCCGGTTGTAATGACATCATCTACTAAAGCTATTCTGCTGTTGGTTAGTTTTGTCGACCATTTTCGTTTAATGGCAAACTGACCTGCTACCGTATGCTGCCGTTCATGCAGTTTATACTTGGCCTGCGGCAGTCCATGGGAGATTCTAATTAGTATTTCTGACCAGGGTTGGCCTGTCTGTTTAGACCAGGATTCGCATAGAACCTGGGCCTGGTTATACCCTCTGGCCAGCAGCCTCTGAGGATGTAGTGGAACCGGAACTAATGTACATTCCTTAATAGCATTAACAAAATCGGTTTCATTAATCATTATTTTAGTTATCTCGTCCCCTAGACCGGCATATTTATCAAATTTAAATAAATGAATCAGCTTTTTAAGGATTCCGTCGTATAAACCAAAGCTAAACACCCGGTCAAAAAAGAACTTCCTTCCGCGACAGTGGCAGCAATATACTGCTCCCAACAGTGGACGCCCACAATTACTGCACAGCGGTGGATAAACGCGCTTTATTTGAGCATAACACTTTTGACAAACATACTTAACTACATGGTGATGTCTTCCACATATCAGACAGCAACGAGGCTGCGGGAAAACCAGCTGTTTAATCCAGCTCACGTTTTGCTGTAACACTATCTTCAATCACCGTAGTTTGATATAACCTTCCCGAGATGTAGACTCGGTAACACCTGTCTGTTACCGGCTTGGCTTTTCTCTCTTGGGCTAAATTATTTAATAAAGTTTTCATTTTTAAATAGGAGTCCCGAGCGTTATCCAAGGATTGCCACTCAAATTTAATTTTTTCTCCGGGACGCAGCTGGGCCAGGATTGGCAAATCTGTTGGTAAAACCTGAGCAATTTTGGGGTAACCGCCGGTTGGCTGCCTGTCAGCCATCATAATAATCGGCTGACCACTGCGGGTAATTTGCATTGCACCCAGCGGAATACCATCGGAAATCATCGGCCTGGTATTGACCAACTCAATTTTGCTGCCCGTAAATCTAAGCCCCATCCGATCGCTTTGCGGACTCAGGGAGTACTCACTGCTGACTAATGCCTGGTGAGCCTGTTCTGAAAAATAATCTATCTGAGGGCCACGGGCCAATTTGACTGTTTTAGGGCCTTTCTGGCCGCTAAAACTTAGGGGGCTGTCTGCTGACAGTCTGACAACCTTATTTTCTACAGTTGATTCGATCAGCGGCAGAACATCGCCAGCACCCAGTTTACGATCCATGCTGCCAAATCGGAGAGGCAAATAGGTGGAGCGACTCTCTAAAACTGGGTCTACCTGGAGTCCACCGGCAACTGCCAGATACAGCCTTGCTCCTGTTTTGATCGCAGAGAGATCCAAAATGTCACCGGGGCGGATAATTATTGTAGTATACATAGGTACCAGATAGCCGTTGAGTTTGGCCTCGGTCACAGCGCCTGCCAAAGCGATTTGGGTGCTTGAATTAAACTCCAGGACCGGCCCGGACCAGGTACACTCCAACACAGCAGCATCCTCAGCATTACCTGCTAAAATATTGGCCACAGCCAAAGACACCGGATCCATGGCTCCACTGGCTGGGATACCCAAGTGCTGTAAGTGAGCACGACCTTGATCCTGGACGGTGGTCAAAAGGCCAGGTGATTTAATCACAATAGATTTCATCGGTTATCACCTGCCATCTCTATTTGATAACTGCCATTTTCAATTTGCATTATTATACTATCGTATTCCTGCTGATCAACTCTTCTAAATCTGACACTGTCTCCAGGACGCAGCAATACGGGATTTTCCAGCTTAACATCAAATAACGGAACTGGCGTATGACCGATAAGCCGCCAGCCTCCCGGACTGGCAGTAGAATAGACCCCTGTTTGCTCCCCGCCAATAGCAACTGATCCTGCTGGAACTCTGGTTCGGGGCTGCTTCAATCGGGGTATGGCCAAA
>JANQLZ010000108.1 GCA_028280325.1 Bacillota bacterium | reverse complement strand
CGTGTCGCACTGTTTTCAGCCGGTGAGCAATCATAACCACAGTTTTATTGTTGGTCAGTGCAGCAATTGCTGTTTGCAGTTCAAGCTCGTTCTCCGGATCTACATTGGCAGTAGCCTCATCCAGAATAACAATCGGGGCATTCTTGAGCATGGCCCGGGCTATGGAGATTCGTTGTTTCTCACCGCCCGATATTGTAGTTCCAGCCTCGCCGAGCATGGTATGATAACCCTCTGGCAGGGCGGTTATAAAATTATGACAGCAGGCTTTTTTGGCAGCTTGGACAATCTCCTCCATCGTAGCATCTGGTTTTCCGAACTTAATATTGTTGGCAATCGTGTCATTAAACAGGTAAACGTTTTGAAATACCATGCTGATGTTGGCAAGTAGGCTGTCCAGTGTATATTCCCGCACATCCTTGCCCCCCAGCAACACCTGACCCTCGTCTACATCCCAAAAACGAGCCATCAAATTACAGAGGGTAGTCTTTCCGCCCCCCGAAGGGCCGACAATTGCTGTAGTAGTATTTGCAGGAATGGTAAAGCTGACATTGTCAATAACCTTCCTCTTTTCATAGGAAAAACTGACATTTTGGAAGGTGATATCGTAGTTCAACGGTCGATGGGCGATCCCGTCCAGATCCATAATCGGCGTTTTATGAATCTCTTCCACCCGATCAATTGAGGCATCTACCAACCGCAGGAAGGCCGACATCAGCCCCGAAGCTTCCAGTCCGCCGTAGACAAAAAAGCCGCAAACAACCATTAGCAGGCAATGAAACAATTCCATTGTACCCGATAAGTATAAAAAGATAGCAGCAATAATTATTATCACACTGGTTAAACGTACGGCCAACTGCTGCAGTGCGACATAGGGAATAAAGTTGATTTCCATCTCTATATTTCTATGTTCCGCCTCCGCAATGGCGCGGTTTAGTGCCTTGTTGGCATCTTGATCCAGTTTAAACGCTCTGACTACACTCATTCCCTGAATGTACTCCAGTACAGCCTCGACAACCTTTACCTGGGCTCGCTGGCGCTTGGGGGACAACAACCGGGATTTACGCTGTAAAGCCGCATTGATCAGGAGAAATAATAGAGCTCCGGCCAGGATTATGAAACCAATTCGCCAGTTGAAAATCGTGATAGCTATTGTCATAATCAAGGTCCGGATCAGGCCGTGAATTGTTTTGACCAATGCCGGGGGCGCAACCTTTTCGATGTCCTCCATAGTTGTGGTGGCAGCAGCAGTAATGTTACCCAGGCTATGGCTGTTGAAGTAGCCCATCGGCATATACTTCATGCGGTCTCCAATTTGAATCCGCTTTTCCTCACACATTTTATAGCTGCCGGTTATTTCGCTTTGTTGAGAAACATGCCGGGCTACACTAGTACCAATGACGCTCAACACCATAATCCCCAGGGTCATCCAGATGGTTTGCCCGGTCATGTTCTGCTCTACGATAGCCCGCAGCACAATTCCAATACCCAGCAGCTGTAATCCCTCAAACAGGGTATGCAGGACAGCGAAGCCGATGCCTTTATACCATTTGGGGCGCTGTTCTCCAGCGAAAATAAAAAACTTTTTAATTGTACTAAACACTTTATTTCCCCCCTTACATTTGATCTCTGGCACCAATATGGGCTTGCCACATCTGATTGTACAGCGCACAGCTTTCCAGTAAATCCTCATGCTGACCCTGGGCTGCAATCTCGCCATCCTGAACCACGGCTATCTGATCGGAATCCGTGATGGTAGACAGCCTGTGAGCAATAATAATCAAGGTTTTGCCCGCTACCAGGCTGGCCACGGCTTCCTGAATCACCGCTTCATTTTCCGGGTCAATATAGGTGCTGGCTTCGTCCAAAATAACGATAGGCGCATCTTTCAGCATAGCGCGGGCAATGGCAATTCGCTGCCGTTCGCCTCCTGAGAGATGGCTCCCCTGGCCGCCCGTAACTGTGTCATATCCATCTTCGAGCCTCATAATAAAATTATGGCAGCCCGAGGCTTTAGCTGCTGCCTCTACCTCGGCATCGCTGGCACCCTGTCTGCCCATACGAATATTATTGCGAACGGTATCGTTAAACAAATAACTGTCCTGTGGCACATAGGCGATCATATCCATCAGTTGGTCCGTTGGAATATCTTTAACATTCACCCCACCAAAAGTGATTTGACCATCGCCAACATCCCAAAAGGAAGCAATCAGTTTAGCAATGGTGGATTTTCCACTGCCGGAGGGGCCTACCAGAGCAGTAACTTGGCCTGCTGGGATCTTTAGATTGACTCCATTTAACACCTGTTCTTCCCCATAAGCAAAAGTGACATTTTGAAGCACAATATCATAATTATCTATCTTTTTGGTGTCTGTCGGTCTTTTCAACTCCAACTCATCCAAGGTTGCACCGATATCACCAACAATGGAGCTTATTTTGGAAATGTCATCCGTAAAGCGCACGGCAGCAATAAAGGGGCCCGTTATACCCAGAGATAGAATAATAATCATTATCAAATCTGGACCAGAAAGAGAGCCGCTCAGGTAAAACAGGCTGCCTGCAGGGAGTACCCCTAATAGAACGGCGGGCCAGATACTTTGTGCGACTGCGGAATAAACCTGGGTAGCCTTCATCCAATCTAAAACTAGCTGGGTATTTTGCTGTACGGCATCGGTAAACTTGGCGTAAGAGTTTGCGGACTGGTTAAATGCCTTAATGACTTGAATACCATTGATATATTCTACTACCGTGGCGCTCATATGTTTTCCAGCTTGGATAACAGCGTTATATCTGGGGGCATAGTCTTTCATCATACCCATATAGGCCATGAACCCAGCAGGCAAAGTAATCAGTGATACCAGCGCCATCCGCCAGTCTAGTGTTAACAGAAAGATAATAATGCCCAGCGGCACCAGCAGGTTGGCGGTCATTTCCGGCAGCACATGAGCCAGCGGGCTTTCGATACTGTCAACCCGTTCCACCATTGTGGCTTTCAGCCGACCTGATGGGGTATCCAACAGATATCCCATTGGCACTCGTGTCAATTTTGAAGCCAGCCGATAGCGCACCTCTGAAATGACCGCAAAGGTCGCTTTATGAGAAAAGGTAGTAGAAATATTCATACAGATAACCTTCACTGTAAATCCCAAAGCTGCTACACCACACCACATCAAATAAAACGCAAACTCCCTGTTACCTTCAATCAGGTTGACAACCATTCTGGCCACAGCAAAATAGGGAGCAAATCCTGCTGCAACCCCTGCAATCGCAAAGATAACGGATGCGATATATTTCCCTTGATGGGGTTTTGCAAAATCCGCCAAGCGCGAAAATGAACTTTGGCTTTGACTGCCCATGTTAATTCCTCCTCAGACTGTATTTATTGTAAATCATTCGTTAGGGGTTTAAAATACTATGCCATCCGGCTGCAAAAAAACGCCGCAGCCGCTCAATGTGGCGGTCTGCATCCTTTCTGGTCATATCGTGAATCACCACTTCAAATATACCTGAATAAAAGGCGCTGGATATGATATGTAAAAGCTCTGGTGTGCATCTTTCTGATCTTAATGCGTCGTTGCCCGTAGCCTCAATGAATTTTTGGTTGTATTCGACGTCAATTTCTACAAGGTAGTGGATGAAGTCCTCATATGGGGTTCCGGCTGCACAGGTAGTCAGCAATTTGAAAGCGTCGAAATGGTTATAGATGTACTCAATGAACTCCGGGAAGTTATCGTTGGAATAATCAGATACAGCATACTTTTGAATATCGCCCGGCAATTCAGAGAAAGTGCCCCGCATCGATAAAAGCAGCTCCTTTAACCCCTCAAAAGCCGGTAGCACCAATGATTCAAACATAGCCTCTTTGCTTTCAAAGTGGCGATAAAGGCCGGCTACTGAGATATCCGCGGCAGCAGCAATCGAACGCAGAGATGCCCTTTCAAAACCCTTAGCTAAGAATTCTTTCTTGGCACAGGGGATTATTTTTTCCAGAGTTCCGGTTTTATCCTTTGGCATTTAATCATTCCTCTCAATGTAAACAGTGTTAGCTAACACTGTTTACATTAGCATATGGTATTGCTTTTTGTCAATGATTATTATTATCAACTGTGTTTCTCTTAAAGAGTAGAATATACAAAGAGGCTTGTCTAATAGAGCAGTTTTAGCTACTCCGTCTTTATTAGGGAATGCTCTATCTCATCAAAAAAGCTAATTTTAATAAATAGCTCTTAGCGATAATATCCTTTATAATATAAAGTTTGCGTACTCAGATGCAACGTAAATTTGCAAGCAAGTGAGGCAATGATTCTACATAAGTAGCTTATTGAACGAGGAACTGACGCAGTGAACCAGTTATGTTGGGGTTTCATTGCCGGGTTTTATGATGCCGCTGGGGATAGACCAAGTAGAGAGTGTTGAGTATATGTGAGTTTACTTCAAACTATTTATGACTAGGAATCACCAGGAAACTGAAAAAAAGCAACCATAATGGTTGCTTTTAGTGGTTTTTATGGTTTAAACTAAGGCGATGCAAACCAGTGATATAGTGCTTCGCACTGTGATATAACTCACTTCGTTTGTTGTGATATTAGCCATATATAGCTAGTGATATGATGCGAGGCTGCTGAAAAGGTCCGCTCTCTGTGTCACTCAAAATAATGCTAACTTCAGCATACTACTTGTATAGCTTCAGCTAGCATTTTTTTGGGTCCTTGACAGCAAACATTTTCAACAGCCTCCGAAGCAGTGTTTTCGTACAGTTTCATAGTTCATATCATTAGGGATTTTTCATGTTAAATAGATGGGTGCTTATTTTGCAAAAGTTTTAGTGATATAGTGCTTCGCACTGCGTTTGTTGTGATATTATCCATAAATGGCTAGTGATATGAGCAGCGTATATCACGCATGTAGTGCATATCACCTGCGAAGCAGATATCACGAACCGAAAGGTTCATATCGTTGAAAAAAGCACCGTAAAACGGTGCTTTTTTCATGGCGGGGCCGACGGGACTCGAACCCGCGACCTCCGGCGTGACAGGCCGGCATCCTAAACCGACTAGACCACGGCTCCCCATTCTGGTGGGCGAAACAGGGCTCGAACCTGTGACCCCCTGCTTGTAAGGCAGGTGCTCTCCCAACTGAGCTATTCGCCC
>JANQLZ010000105.1 GCA_028280325.1 Bacillota bacterium | reverse complement strand
TAATAATGGTATTTCTAGGACGCAATATACCTATATTCGGAGGTTGTTGAAAATGTTTTTAAGGCGCTAGGTTCTGCGCAAAACTATACGAGGTAGTATACCGAGTGCGCAAAGAACCAGGCGATTTGAAAATAATCGCTACCTATAACCAAACCAAAAAAGAACGCAGAGAGCGGACTTTTTCAGCAGCCTCGGACGGTTCTGTTGGTGAGAACTGTTGGAAGAAATTTTCTCAAAACGCTTTTCCAAGGCAAGCCCAAACCAATTGCGCAGCAGCTCCACCACGTTTGCGCCAGCAAACCCATTACTCTGTCCTAGAGCCACAATTTGCTTGTGTAAGTATGCTATTTTTATTAGATTTAGAAGCAAATCGGGGCGATACATAATCGCCCCGAAAACAATCGCCAACCTATTGTAATAGCACTCCGTATGCGAATCAAGTCCACAAAGCTCACTTACCTACTAATATAGAGATAACCGGGCTGGTATATATTCGATTACCGTCAACATCTAAAACCTCGGATAACTCAATCCTAGCATTGATGTCTGCTCTGATGTTGGTCAGTGAAATCTTTAATTCTTTACTGTTTATCCAGCTATAGCTGCCATTATACGGATCGAAAGCTTCCTGAACTTTGGCCATCGCTGTGTCCTGATCTACTTCATTGTTAAACTGCAAAGAAATGTAGTAATTACTGCCTGGTTCCAGATTACAGGAATAAGTGTTATAGACCCCATCGAAATGCAGCGGACTCACTGTACTTTTACTGATAGCTTTTACAAATGTATGAGGATCCATATGTAGTCTAACTATTTCTGACTCCTTCAGGGTTTTGCCCGTTAAATTTGTCAGTTCTGCAGGTATGACAATATCGTAATCCTGCTCTTCTGTAGCTTCAACAGATTCAATAATAGCTACCCTTAACTGATTGCTGTCAAGAACCCAGGTTTTTAGTTCCAGCTCAGGATTGGCCTGCTTCAATAAGTTATCCAGCTTTTCGTCAACCTGCTGATTGAGAGTTGTCGACCTGGGCTCGGATGTGATGTCATCTGAAAATGTAATATCTACAAACATTTTCTCTCCATATAAAGTCACTCGGTCCCCAGTGTACACTGTATCAACAGCTGTTTCATAAGACAGTCGACCAGTAAAATTGACCAGGTTCTCAATATTAATCTCCTCAATTGTAAAGTCAACATCATTAACTGGAGCATCAGTTGCAGGCTTAGTGCAGCCTGCAAAAATGCTTAAAATCACAATAATTGTAGTTGTTAACAATGCGCATTTCTTTATCCTACTCATAGTTATTCTCCTTGATTATATTTACATCACAGTAGTACAGCCAATTTAGAGGTACAAAAATCGCAGAAATACCTCTAATTGCAGGCAACTGACTCAATATATAGACGTTATATCTAAGCCAAAGTTTCCAGACTGCTGTAGAATTTTCCAGCACTTTGTAGCCATCATTAGCAAAATACTGTAAAAGAGCAACTACAATAGCTGCCGGGGTAAGTGTAAATCTAATATTATACCTTATGTAAATGTTTGTCAAAATAAAAGGATTGGTGTTTTTATGTGGCTAAACACAACAGAAATTTATAAAAAAACAATTGACAAACGATTGTTTGCATTAATCAAATCTGATAATATAATAAACATGTTAATAATATTATTAAAATATTTTAAATTATATTTCAGCAAGAACATATTGCTATTTTAATACTTAGTTTTTTTTGACTGGAACTTAATTTTGTTTAAACATTTTAATAATTAGGGGGAGTAAAATATGAAAAGAGAATTCTATGAACAGCCTGCTAGCTTCAAAGAGGAATGGCCTGGCGAATTATCCAGCTTCTCTTGGATTGATTTTTTAACTGCTATTCCATCACCAATTTTTTTGATTACTACCTATAAAGAAAATGGTAAGCCCAATGCCTGCCTGCAATCGTGGTCAACCTTTGTCGGAGACGAAGGAGAGTTCCTGTGTATAATCGGTTCAGTATCCAAAACCGGACATTTGTATAAAAGCCTGCTGCGAACCAAAGAGTGTGTTATAAACTTTCCTTCCTCAAGTTTATACGACAGATGCGAAGCAACTGTCCAACACAATGAGTACGAAGATGATGAGATTATTAAAGCCGGGTTTACCAGTGAACCAGCTAAAACTGTCAATGCCCCCAGAATAAAAGAGTGTTTTCTCAACCTTGAATGCCAGCTTCTCTGGGAAAAAGAGCATTTTGAAAACAGCAAACATGTCACCTTATGTTTGCGTGTTGTTCATACCGCAATGGATAGCGAGTATTATGATGAGAAGAAAAAAGGCCGGTATGGTAAAACAGGCTATATTTATAATATTCATGCACCGCGTAATCCCGAAACTGGCGAAGTTTACGAAACCTGTTTTGGCTCAATTGAAAAGTATTCCAGGAAATAGCCTGATTACAGCTGATACATATTTTTGAGTATAAATAGCAATAGCTAGGTATAACACTGTGTTATACCTAGCTATTGCTGTTAATTCAATATTTATATCATGGTATGTTTTATTTTAACACTGACCATCACAAATTTCTTCGTAGCTGTCAGCAGCATATTTCCTGCCGAGTTCTGTCAAATTATACACTCCATTTACAATTACCAGGTATTCTTTCAGTAACATCTGCTCCACTATTGGTTGAGCAAATTTTTCATCCCAATTTAAATGCTGATAGATTGTAGTCACACCATTTTCGAAAGCAGCATTCATTTCATTTTCGTGCTGAAGAATATGAAACATCATTGATTTCTTTGCGTAATCAATCTTTTGTGATTTTCTTCTCTTAACAATAGAAAGCAGACCCCGTTTAGGTGCAAAGCAAAAAATAAGCAAGAAAGTGATACCAATCATCATGGCTATTGCCCCAGCTATCGAAACATCCAATACCACTGCAATGCGAAATCCCAATACCGCATTTAATCCACCAATGAAGGCACTAAGATAAACCATTTGTTTTAAATCATCAGTGATCAAATAAGCCGAAATGGGTGGTCCTACCATGAATGCTATGACCAAAATCGATCCCACTGCTTCAAAAGCCCCTACTGTTGTCACTGAAACTGAAGTCATTAGCCCATATAACAGTAAGGTCGGAGAGAAACCTAGCACGGCTCCCAACTCCGGATCAAATATCGATAATTTCAGCTCTTTGAAAAACAATATTACTAAAACCAAATTAACTAACAAAATACTACTCATTGTATACAATGCTTTAGGGCCGATATCAACGCCAAATACTATCATTCTGTTAAAGGGAGCAAAAGCCAACTCTCCCAGCAGCACAGAGTCGGTATCAATATGAGCATTACCAGCATAGCGGCTAATTAAAATAATAGCTATACTAAAGAGCAACGGAAAAACTATGCCAATTGCGGAATCCTCAGATACCAGCCTGGTTTTAGTTAAGGTCTCTACCAGATAAACAGTTATCAAGCCGACACAGGTTGCTCCGATAATTAACAGCGGTGAGTTAAAGTCTTTAACCAGAAAAAAAGCTACTACAATTCCCAGTAAAATTGTATGAGTTATAGCATCGGTCATCATCGCCATTTTTCGTAATACCAAAAAAACACCGGGTATGCTACAGGCTACTGCAACAATTATCGCAATCAATTGAATTTCAAGATGTGGTGACATGATAATCATTCCTTTTCATCGGGTGTTGCTCAACATACAATATCCCGGATTCTGTTATCGCCCACTCATTATACCCCTGCTCAACAGCCAATCCTTTACCGCCGAGAGAGATCAGGATATTTTTAAGCATACTGTTTTCACGAATTCTTTTGGTATTTTTTACTTCATTCCTTAAATCATAGAGTTCAATTAATACTTGATCTTCATAGATAAGTTTACTTCTTTTTTTATTGCGGAAATACTGCCATATCAAACCCCGTCGTGGAGCTAAAGCAATGCTTATTAGTACTATAACGCTAACGACAATGATGATTGAGGGTCCCGTCGGCATTCTTCCCATTGAGGAGCTGATGAAGGTGCCGATAATTCCAGAAGCTGCCCCAAATATACTGGCCAAAACAACCATGACCGAAAGTTTATTTGTCCATTGCCGCGCTGCTACTCCCGGGGCTATTAACATAGCACTCATTAAAATGACCCCTACAGTTTGCAGACCAATAATAATTGATACTACAATCATACTGGAAAGCAGTAGTGAGAGTTTCTTAGAAGAAAATCCCAGGATATCAGCATAATCCGAGTCAAATGAAAAAAGCTTAAACTCTTTCCAAAACAGCATAATTAACAGCAGTAAAACAATACCAACCAGACCCACAATCGCAATATCTCTTCTTAACAGGGTTGAAGCCTGACCAAATATAAAGCTTTCCAGGCCAGCCTGATTGGCATTTGGTATCTTCTGAATAAAGGTCAGTAAAACCAACCCTACCCCAAAAAAAACTGAGAGTATCAGAGCCATGGAGCTGTCAATTTTGATTCTGGAATAATTTGAAATAATGGAAATCAGCCAGGCAGCTACCAGCCCAGATATCAGGGCACCTATTAAAAAATACTCAGTATTCTTAGTCTGCAGTAGCAAAAAGGCAATTGCTATCCCTGGCAGGGCTGCATGAGAGATAGCGTCACCCAATAAGCCCTGTTTTCTAATCACGGCAAAAGAGCCAATTGCTCCACTGACAATACCTAAAAGACCGGAACCTAAAGCCACAATTCTTAATGTATAATCCTGAAGTATAATTTCAATAACTCCCATAACAGCTCTTACCTTTCAATATCTTTCCCTTACTACGATAAGTCTTTGCTATGTTTGCCTCAGTAAAAACCTTTGAAACCGGACCATAAGCAACTAATTGTGTATTAAGCAATACCACCCAGTCAAAATACTCCTGGACAGTTTGCAAGTCATGATGAACAGCCAGCACAGTCTTGCCATTGCTACTCAATTCTTTTAATATTTCAATGACTGCTCGCTCAGTCTTGGCATCTACTCCCTGAAAGGGTTCATCCATGAAATAGAAATCAGCATCCTGTACCAGGGCCCGAGCCAAAAACACTCTCTGCTGCTGCCCTCCGCTGAGTTGACTTATTTGTCGATTATAATATTCTTTCATACCAACTTTATCCAGAGCCTGCATCGAGATATCCTTATCTGCTCTGCTGGCTCTTTTAATCCAACCAATATGGGCGTATCTGCCCATCATCACCACATCTAAGACCGTTGTTGGAAAGTCCCAATCTACGCTTTCTTTTTGGGGGACGTATCCAATATTTTTTCTCTGTTGCTGGTAACTTTGACCATTGAAAAGAACCTTGCCAGATATAGGTTTGATTAATTCCAGCATAGCTTTCAGCAAAGTTGATTTTCCAGCACCATTAGGCCCGACAATTGCCAGCAAAACTCCTTTAGGTACTTTAAGATCAATATCCCACAATACCGGTTTTATGTCATAAGCTACCGTCATGTCTTCTACTTCTATGATATAATCTGTCTGAGCCAAAATGAACCCCCATCCCCCAGTTATTATTTTCAAATATATTTTATGGCATTGTTCTATAATAGTCTATTTAAGAGCATTAACTATAGTATCAATATTAGCTTTAACCGTTCCAATATAGGTTTCAGCATCTGTTCCGCTGGAACCCAGTGAATCTGAATGCAATTCTCCGCCTATTTCAACATTAAAACCTTGAGCCTTGACGGCCTCCTGTAAAGCGATAATATTCTTTTTAGGAACCGAGGTTTCGACAAAGATAGCCTTTATTTGATTCTCTACAATATAGTCAGCCAATTCTTTGACATCAGCGGTGCCTGCCTCTGAAATAGTAGATATCCCTTGCAGTCCCATGACGTCAAAACCATAGGCATTCCCAAAGTATGCAAAAGCATCGTGAGCTGTTACTAAAACTCTTGATTTCTCTGGAATTTTTTGAGCCTGCTCCAACACATAGTCATGCAAGTTATCCAGTTCAGTTTTATAATTGGTGAAGTTTTGCTGATACACCTCTTGATTGTCAGGATCTAAAGTGATTAACGCATCATACAACTTTTGTGCGGCATCTTTCCAGAGCATCACATCAAACCAAATATGAGGGTCAGGAGCACCTTCTTCGTCTATCAACAGCCTGCTTTCCGGCAATCCTTTAGATATTTCCACAATAAGTTTATCAGCTTCCTGCAGATTAGCAAAGATATCACCCATTTTTCCTTCCAGATGCATACCATTGTAAACCACCAGGTCAGCATTCTGCATAGTCGTTACATCACCAGCACTGGCCTTATACAAATGGGGATCAATTCCAGGGCCCATCAGGCCATTTACTTCAACATGCTCTCCACCTAATACCCTGGCCAGGTCTGCCAGCATAGTGGTTGTCGCTACAACCTGATATTTCTCGTCCTGCGGCTCGGTTTGGGGGGCACAGCTGGTTAACAACAGGATGACAGCCAGTGCGATCAGCACTACAATTAATGATTTTAGTTTACTCATAATTTTATATTTCATATAATATACCTCTCTTAAAATTATTATATTGTGATACTTAGATATCACCGATGTAATCTACATATAAGTATTTAGCAATTTTAAACCCTAACACTATCCTTCTTTGATATAATTGCAGAATAAAAATCTCACTCATCATATCCCTCTCAACAACATCCAGTTTATCCCCTAATTTAAGGCCAACCTTGTTCAGGTACATTAAGACTTCCAAGCTGTCAACAACCCTTTTTAAAACATACTTTTTACCAACCTCAACCTCATACAAAGGTATCCCCGGGCTTGCTGATATACCGTTTTTATCAGGTATTGGGTTGCCGTGTGGGCAATACTGGGGGCGACCGAGAAATACATCCAGCCTTTCCAGCAATTTATCAGAGGTGCTGTGTTCTAAACGCTCAGCTTCTTCATGAATTTCGTGCCATTTGTAATTTAGCTTGGTAAACAAGAAGATTTCCCAAATCCGATGCTTTTTAATAATTTTCAGCGCCTCGTCAATGCCTCTGTCAGTTAATATCGAGCCTTTATAGGGAGTATATCTAATATATCTCTTGGCCGCTAACTTCTTGATCATTTCACTGACTGTCTGCGGAGAATGACCAAAAACCTGGGCAATTACCACATTACTGACGGGTTTTTCACTGCCATTCTGAAATTCTAATTTAAACAACTCTTTGATATAATCTTCTTCGCCCCTATTCACATGTACACCTTCTTTTAATTTTATGGTTAACCTTAACTTTATATTATATAATATCGTTCTTTTTAATTTTGGTCAAGGGATTGGTAAATGTTTTAAATAAATTTATTGTTCCAGGCAAAATTAGATGCAAACAGTAAATGCACTCATCTCTAAAGAAAAGAAAAACCTGCAACAAAGACAATTAATATATCTTTGAGCAGATTTTAGCTTTGACAAAGTGTATTGAGTAAAGAGCTCTGACCTTTAAAAAAGCCCATTTTGGCAACAGGCGTAATTATGGGGGCGGCCCAAGATCAAAGCAACTAGTAAAACAAAAAAGGACTCTATCATAGAGCCCTTTACACGTATATTTTTAATAGTCGCCTTGAGCAATCATGGCATCTGCAACTTTTTTGAAGCCAGCTATATTGGCACCTGCTACCAGGTTATAGCCCAAGCCACATTCAGCCGCAGCCTTCATAGCGTTGTTGTGAATATTAACCATGATTTGATGCAACTTCTGATCAACTTCTTCTCTTGTCCAAGACATTCTCATACTGTTTTGAGTCATTTCTAAGGCAGATGTAGCTACACCACCGGCGTTAACAGCTTTACCAGGGCCAACTATAACTCCGTTTTCCTGTAGATAAGCAATTGCTTCATTGGTTGTAGGCATGTTTGACGCCTCAGCAATGAATTTAACCCCATTTGCTACAATCTTCTTGGCATCTTCCAACAGAATCTCATTTTGGGTTGCACAAGGCATTACAATATCTACTTTTACGCCCCAAGGCTTTTCACCCGGGAAGAATTTGCAGCCGTACTTGTCAGCATAATCCTGAACCCTGTCTCGTCCTGACGCCCGCATCTCCAGCATATAATCGATTTTCTCACCGGAAACACCGTCTTTATCATAGATGTATCCATCTGGGCCAGATAAGGTAACTACTTTGCCGCCTAACTCAGTAATTTTCAAGGCTGCACCCCAAGCAACATTACCAAAACCTGACAAGGCAACTACCTTGCCATCAAAGGTCAGTCCTTCGTGCTTAAGCATTTCATCACAGAAATAGGTGGCACCAAACCCTGTTGCCTCAGGCCTGATCAAGCTTCCGCCATAAAGTAATCCTTTACCAGTGAGGACACCATTCTCAAAGGCGCCTCTAATTCTCCGGTACTGCCCGTAGAGGTAGCCAATCTCTCTTCCACCAACACCGATGTCCCCTGCAGGTACATCTATGTCGGGACCAATATGTCTGTAAAGCTCGGTCATAAAGCTTTGGCAGAATCTCATGATTTCTCCATCTGACTTTCCTCTTGGGTCAAAGTCAGAACCACCTTTTCCTCCACCAATTGGCAGACCAGTTAACGCATTCTTGAAAATCTGCTCGAAGCCTAAGAATTTGATAATACCTAGATAAACTGAAGGATGAAATCTTAGACCACCTTTGAAAGGTCCTATTGCACCATTAAACTGAACTCTAATTCCCCGATTAACTTGAATATTACCCTCGTCATCAACCCAAGGAACTCTAAAGACGATTTGTCTCTCAGGTTCTACAACTCTCTCCAGGATATTTGCTTCAATGTACTCAGGATACTGCTCAATGACTGGCTCTAAAGAAAGAAGAACCTCTTCAACCGCTTGCAAGAATTCAGGTTCATGTGGATTTCTTGCTTTAACCTTTTCAAGAACTTGTTGTACGTAAGACATTTTTAAAGCCTCCCTTTGTTATATATATATTTAATATATTTTGGCTCATAATTAAGAAATCTTTAAAGTAGTTTAACGCTAACACGGCAATTGGATACTGCATACACCATTGTGCAAAAAGAAAGAGAGCATTTGCATACTCTTGTTCCTAATGGAATCATAACATACCTATTTTTTTTTGTAAACACATGTCACAATATAATATTTTTTTCTTTACAATCGCTGCATTTTACTTATCCTGCTTCCCTGTTTTCTAACTTAAATCAGGTCTCCTGTCCTTTAGCAGAATCAGATAATACAAGCGAAAAACATTGTAGTGGCAATGTTTTTTCGCCATCAATGTTCAAAGATGTTTTTAATGAAATCTATGATAATAACTGACAATTAATTTTGTGTTAAATACTCTTAACACAATTTCGCAGCGTATTGCTTCCTGTCTAGATTAATATCAGTATGATGGGCATGTCCGGTTACTAATGTTAAAAATAAACCTCTTTGTAAATTGTGTTATAAATATATATAAACACGATTATTATAAAAAAGTAACCTGTTGAAATAAAAATGGGTTTGACCTACTCAATATCGTAGTATTTCAGTACTCTCAGAGCTCTTAGCGTGTTCCACCTGCTTTTTGCCCCTGTTTTTTCCATGTCGAAATGCACGCTACCTGAGTGTTTAGCCTGCACTGGCCATACCCCTTCTTTTCTTCTCTTTCTAAGCAACACCTCAATGGCATCCTCCATTCTGGCATCGTACGGTACTTTGGCTTTTTGCAAGTAATCCAGTCCCCTGAGTATGTTGTGCTTCCACCTCGAAGGATACGACAGCATTGTCATACCCTTGTGAATTACCTGATCTGTTTTATCTGATTTAAACAGCTTATGTTCAAGCATAAACTCGATTGCCTGCTTCTCAATGCTAATTAATTGATCAGCTCTATAACTGTAGCCTTGAACAAGATACTCATTAATCCCCTCAAGCACAGAGATAGTGGAATGAAGAGAGCTGTGTTCGGCGCTCCACCTGTTTTTCCAGCAATTGAAACCACCATCTGCCATTTGCAGACCAATGATAAAGTCTATCACTGATTCCAAATCACTTTCATCAGTTTTAAAATAACAAGCATAATTTAAAAACATTCCATTAACGCATACGTCGCTCAACCCGCCCGTTCTACTAATTCCCCCATCTATACCTTTATGCTCTGTGATAATTAAACTGATAGCTTTCCTGATTCCACTGGTAGCGTTAACACAGAGATTTCTTAAATCTAACAGGGTATAATGACTACTGGTCCACTTCGGTTTGTAAAACCCCTGCCCCCAATGGCCATCGTCATTTTGCAGGTTTAAAATTCGGGCTCCCCAGCCTTCTGAGGCAATTCTGGACTTTAGTTTATTCAATCTTTCATTACACGACCCGAGGAGATCTCGTTGAGTTTGGTATTGAATGGCTACGTCTCCTGTTAATAGCCAGTCAATTGCTCCAGAATAGGACTTCACTATAACACCCCTTATGAATCATTTTAGAACAGAACTGCCAAGAGTAAAAAACTTTTAAATATTGAGGTCCAGCCAGGCTACCTCAGATTTGCTGAAACCATTTTTGCTAAACAGCCCTTGAGAAGCCTCATTATTATCTGAAGTAACGGCTGCAATATATCTATAACCATTTTTTGCTCCCCAGCTCTTAACATAATTGAGTAAGATGGTTCCATAACCTAAACCTCTAGATGCTTTTCTAATATTTATTTCGTTAATATAGATATAATCTCCGCCACTCTCCAGACCAGAACAGACATTTAAGAAACACATGCCTACCAACTCATTACGTTTGTAAGCCAAAAACAACCGTGCTCTTGATTCTGTTTTTAAGGCATTTTCTAAAGCCTGGTTTATTCTTTGCTGATCAGTACTTCCACCAATACATTCCATTTGCTCAGATATAATTTGCAAGGCGTCATCTTTTATATCTTGTAAATTATTTTTTGTGACCTCAATTATTTTCATTTCTCATACCCCTCAGAAGTATAAGGGGGTACCCCCTTTTATTCGCTCAGATCCTTGTAAAACTCAGGCAGCTCATAAAAGTGAATAAACTGCCTGGCTATAACTTGAATTCTGGTATATATTCTAATGGCTTTATTCATATTGAAAAGGTTATTCACTTTCATGCTTTGGGACTGCTTACGTACTGCCAGCAGTTCCTGGTAGACCTCTAATGGTTTATTCTCGACCTTATTACTATTATATAATAACTCGGCTCTCCTAACTAAGTCATTGGCTAATTGCTGAGCTTTTTTTACTGTTTCAATCGGTTCTCTGGTTAAAACAATGTCCCAAAAGGCATTTCTCTCATTGTATATTGAAATAGCAAAATCAGGGCTGATTGGGGCAGCACCTCGGATAGCTGGCCCAGTGCAAAGTGAGTAGAGGCCTTCACTAGGTTTCATAATTGCGACCAAGGCATTAGATGAGTGGGCCGCTGAAATCTGTCCCCACTCCCCTCGATCAAGATAAGCTCTTTTAAGCTTTTTGAATTCACCCTGGGGCATAGTGCCAGTTGTTCTGTATACTTTCTTCATCTCTGCAACAGAGATTTTGCCATGAAGTTTTTTAGCCATGGTGTTTAAGAACTTATTGCGATTATAGCTGTTCCAATAGGCAAACATCATGCCCCTGGACATCAACTCATCTATCTTAACCTGGCCAGTAAACCACTGAAAGGTCAATGCCAAAGACTTGGTCATACCTTGAGGTTTTTTCGGTCGCCATCCCCCTGTTGTATCCCAAATCCAAAGATCCTTTATCTTGCGCATCCACTCCGACTGAATGGCAGCAGGGTGAATGGCACTGTTATTGGCAAATAAATAATCCTGCTCATCTAATAATCCAGGTTCACGGATACACAGGGGCTCTTTCCTGGACTCAATAATATATCCATAATCGCTATCCGCATAAAAACCTCCTACCGTAGCCTGGTCTCCATAACCAATATCTCCGATCGGCCAGCTTAGCTCCTGTTCGAGAGCTTCTCTTGCCGTTGATTTAAATCTAAGATTGTGCAGAACCGAGGCTCCTCTTCGCAGGCCATATCCCCATTCAGCACGTGGCTCCAACAGCTTGGGGCCACCACCATGGTGGACATAAGCTAAACCGGCCAGGTTCAGGCCTGGATGGCCAAAGAACCAGCAGGATCCCAGCCCTGGCAAGGCACCTGTGGCCTCAAAAGGAGTATAGACCAATGGAATCCCTTCATCAGGGTACATGACAATGGTTATTTGATAAGTCAGCATATGGTCTCCAGTCGATGCAGCTATCAATTTCCCGTCCTCAGTAGCAGTATTCCAAGCAGCTAAAGCAGTACAGGCCAACGGAGGCAACTCAGGCATACCAGCCTCGGCATTTAAGTATGAGCTTGCCGGAGGCTGATGGCCTACCCAAAGATTTAATACTTGCTCATAGCTCAGGACAATTCCTTTTTGAATCGAGAAAGCTACCCACCCTTGAACAAAATCAATGATTTCAGGGGTGTGGCTTCGATGAATATCCTCCCACTTTTTTAGATCAGCCAGCTGTTCGTCGGTGAACACGGTATGGGTATGCCTTTCAAGAATCCATTCTCCATAAATAGTTACCAATTGCTCGGCATACTGATAGCCCATTTGATAGCTGGAGCCCTGTAAGATAACTATTGGTGTGATATCCGGAACTAAAGGCACTCCCTCAGAAAACACTATTTCTGAACGTCGCTCCAGGCCAGGTCTCTGATACCTGATATCTTTCTCGTCGCCAGCTTCCAGTCTAGTGTTTAATTGATCGGCTATTTTTATAGCGCTTTTAAAACAGGCAAAGGCCTTTTTCCAGGTATTGTTGTCTTTAGTTCTGATAGCTTCTGTAGCCAGCCATCTTCCCTGATACCAGAAAATCATACCATCATTAAACTCTGCCACTCGTTGCTGATACAGCTTAGACTTGTTATCGAGCAAAGCAATCTTCAGGTTAGCTAGGGTCAGCTGTATTTTGGCCTTATCTCTTAAAGGATAAGCTCTGAAAACCTTGCCATTACGCCAGAAGAACTTAATAAATTCCTTCATACCAGTTTTTTTTGTGCTCATTATTATCACTCCAAATATGTTTATGCATTTATCACATAATCAACGGACGCAGTTGGGTTGTCAGTTTATCGAGGAAATCAATCTCCTCTTGAAACCTTAATCCCTGAAAGCCTCTTTCATCTTTGAGTTGCTCAATTCTCTGCAGATATCTTTTCATGGTCTCCAGATACAGCAAAAATTTGCCTGCGCTTTCTACACCCGGTTTAACTTTGATTCGATAGTACTTCTTTCTGACGCCATGTTTGGTAATTACTTCAACCCTATCCATGACTATTAAGCTGTTGACAGCTTTGCTGGTTGCCCCTTTACTGAGCTTAAGCAGCTCTTGAATCTGATCAAAATGCAGTTCGCTGGGCTCCCAAATCATGAGCAAGGCATAGACTCGGGCAGCAGAAGGTGGATATCCAGACCTCTCTAAAAAGAACCCAAACTCTTCGATCAGGTCGTATAATTCACTTTCTTTGTTTTTGTTCATTTTGTTCACTCCTTAATGAACATAATATAATGGCTTACCCGATTTTACAAGTCAGAAAGATAAAAACCAATTAATCTGTCCTATGAAATATCTTTTTACTGTTAAACAATGCGCTGATAATAAAGTGCGATGTTAAAGTAAAGCGCTACCTTATAAATCATTTAATAAAAAAAAGGACTTGCCCAAAACAGCTCTAACTGTTATTCTGGCAAGTCCGAAACTGCTGAAAAAGTCCGTATTCTGTGTTTTTATAAAGTTTTACTGCTGCACTTGTTTATATACTCCATCAGTTTAGGCTCTACCTGAAAAATTTCTTTTAGCTTTTGATAATCTGCAGC
>JANQLZ010000104.1 GCA_028280325.1 Bacillota bacterium | reverse complement strand
TAATAATGGTATTTCTAGGACGCAATATACCTATATTCGGAGGTTGTTGAAAATGTTTTTAAGGCGCTAGGTTCTGCGCAAAACTATACGAGGTAGTATGCCGAGTGCGCAAAGAACCAGGCGATTTGAAAATAATCGCTACCTATAACCAATCCAAAAAAGAACGCAGAGAGCGGACTTTTTCAGCAGCCTCGAACTACTGACTGCTAAACAGAGCCTTAATAAACTCCTCTTTATCAAAAGGTATTAAATCTGAACTCTTTTCACCAATACCCAGGAATTTAACCGGCAGGCCGTACTCTTTAGAGATATTAAATATAATACCACCTTTTGCCGTTCCATCCATTTTAGTCAATACCAGACCACTTAAGCTGGTGGCCTGATGAAAAGCCTCGGCTTGTATCAAACCGCTTTGACCAGTGGTGGCATCGATGACCAGCAGGGTTTCATGAGGGGCCCCGGGGATCTCTCTGGCTAATACCCGCCTGATCTTGGCTAACTCATTCATTAAATTTTTCTTGTTATGCAGTCTTCCTGCTGTATCGATCAACAAGACATCGATATCTTTGGCACGGGCTGAATGAATAGCATCAAAGATGACAGCTGCCGGGTCGCCTCCCGCTTTATGCCGCACTATCAGGCTGCCTGTTCTTTCCGCCCAGATACTCAACTGCTCGGCTGCAGCTGCCCGAAAGGTATCAGCAGCTACCAGCATCACTTTTTTCCCCTGTTGCTTTAAATTAGCGCTAAGCTTTCCGACTAGAGTTGTTTTGCCTACTCCGTTAACCCCGACAATCAGGATTACACTTATTGACCCTTCGGCCAGCCTAAGCGGTGATGAGTCCGGTATCAGCTCTGCCATTCGGTCTTGCAGCAAATCATACAGTTTCATCACATCCGTGACTCTGTTTTTAATGGCCAGTTCTTTCAAATCTGACAACAGATCGAATACCAGCTCAGCACTGATATCTGAGGTAATCAGGGCTTCCTCTAACTCCTCGTATAATTCTTCTGAAACAAACTTATGCTGCATAAAAGTCTGGAGTAGTTTAGTAGTGAGGTCATCACGAGCCTGGGCCAAACCCTGCTTCATTCGCTCAAAAAAGTTCATTTTCCGTATCCTTTCTATTTGTCAAGTGCTACACTAATGACTTTGGAAACCCCTTTTTCCTGCATTACCACCCCAAAAAGGTAGTCAGCATGAACCATGGTATGGCGGGAATGGGTTATGGCAATTACCTGAGTGTTTTTGGAAATCACCTGCCAGTAATTGGCCAGCCGAATATTATTGCTTTCATCCAAAGCAGCATCTACCTCATCAAAGATACAGAAGGAAGAACTTTTCAGCTTGGTAAATGCCAGCAGCAGGGCAATGGCTGTTAACGACTTTTCTCCACCAGAAAGCTGGTCCATATACTGAACCTTTTTACCGGGTGGAGAGACAGTTAAGACAATACCACTGCTAAATATGTCTTCGTCAATATCCCAGTGAATATCAGCATTGCCGCCCTGAAACAGTTCAGTATAGCTCTCTTTAAAATTATCGGAGACCTGCTCAATAGTTTCAGCCAGCCTTTCATAACAAATCTTATCAACATTACTGATTATCTCAATCAATTTAGTCTTGGTTTTTTCCAGGTCTGTTTTCTGCTGGTCGAAGAAACCGATTCTTTCCTGCCGCCTTTTCAGGTCAGCGATCGCCCCATAGTCAACATCCCCTAAGCTGCTAATCAGGTTTTTCAACTGATTCACTTTAATCTTTAGCTGTTCAACTACTCGTGATGTAACAGTTGTTTCGCTGACGCACTCGTCTGGAGCTATTCCAGCCTGATACAGTTCGGCATCAGCAAATTTATGAATCGTTTCCTGTTCGACAAGCTTTCTGTCATTTCTTAAAATGTTTCGGTTAAGCTGGTCTTCTGACATCCTTAAGGCCGTAATCTGTTCATTGTTTTTAACCTGCTCTTCAGTAGCCCTCAGGTATTCAGTAGTCACAGTCTGCAAATTATCGGATAGCTTGGCCAGTTTGCCTGACCATTGCTGCAAACTGTGCTGGTTTAAATCATAATCCTGCTGCAGTTTACTGATAGTCTTTTCCAGATCAGTTTCCTCGCTGACAACCTTTTCAAATTGTCTTTCCACACGGTCTTTACTTTTTTTAAGGTTTTCCAGGTTGTCATGAGAGTTGCTGATATTAGTTTCAATTAAGCGAATCTCTGAACAGAGGCTGGTAGCCAGCTGGGTGCTTTGCTGCAGTTCTCCGATCAGTTTTCGGGCCTTTTCCAGCTCTTCACTGCTATTGGTCAGCAGGCCATTACCACTGATTATCAGTTCTTTATTCTCAAGACTGAGTTTTTGATATGTATCTATACTCTGTTCCAGCTCTTTAATATTGAGGTCCAGTTCTGCTGACTCAGCAGATATTTTATTGATCGTAGTCTGGCAGAAGAATTCTTTTTTCTCATAATCGCTGATATCACTGGCAGCAGCACTTAATCTATTCTGGTTAAGCTCCAGTTCGGTGATCGTGTTTTGATACCTGTTAGTGCTCTGTTCCAGCTCAGCTGTTTTTTTAAGAAGCAGCGTCTCAGTTGTTTTAAGCTGTTCCTGCAGACTGTCTATCCTTTTTTTTCTTGCCAGCAACTCGGTATTGTGGTCTCTTTTGTTCTTGCCACCTGAAATCAGTCCCTTACCGGAGAACACCTCACCAGATAAGGTAACCAGCAAAAACTGCTTCAGTTGTAGTTTTGAAAGTTCTAAGGCCGCTTCCACTGTTTTAACTATCAGCACATTATTTAAGAGGTATTTAACGGCAATTTCAGCCTCCTTATGGTATTCGACCAAATCAATCCCCCGCCCCAGATAATCGCGATTGTTTAAAACTTTGTGAGGTATGGTATTATACCTGGGAACAATCCTGTTGAGAGGCAGAAAAGTTGCCTTGCCGGCTTTTTTCTCCTTCAGCATTGAGATAACCCTGGTAGCATCCCGGGCCGTCCGGCTCACCAGATATTGAGCCTGCCCTCCCAAAACCGCACTGACGGCTATCTGCAGTTGTTCAGGTACGTTGATCAGTTCGGCAACAACACCGATAATAGGCTCATATCGCCTGGGGTCAGCTTTTTTAGCCAAGAGGACAGACTTAACACCTGTATAGTATCCGGTGTATTCGCTGTGCATTTTCTCCAAAAGAGTCAATTGAGATATCTCATTACGTCGTTGATCCTCTAATGCTGATTTTTCTTTAGCCAACACTTTTTGCTGCTCAGTCATTCCGGCCACTGATTTTTTTAGCTGTTCATGTTCGGCGAGCAGATTACAGTTTTCACTGTAATATGACTCCAGTTTATCTTTTAAGGCGGTCAGGTTTAACAGTTCCTGCTCTTTATTGTCAGCAATGGTGCTATATCTATCACACAATTGCTCAAGCCTGGACTTTGCCGAAGATAATCTTTCTTCAATATCAGCGGATCTTTGTCTCAGAGAGCCTATTTTCTGCTCTGAAGCACTTTTTTCTTTTTCCAGACCGTCAATATCATACTGATTTGTCTGTAGTTTTAAATCCTCAATTTTTTTCCTAACAGCTGTCAGCTGTTGGTTGTTCGACCCTAAATCCTGATGCAGATTTTTTATAGTATCCTTCATTAACCCAATATCATTATCAATTTGGGATCGATTTCGGGCCAGTTCTTCTCTTTCATGTATCTTAACAGCGGCCTGACCGCGAGTATTTTTCAGAATATCGCTCAGCTCTTCTGCCCTGTTCTTGTAGTTCTGAACAGTATTATCCAGCCTGATCAGGTCTTTTTCGGTTTCATTTTTACTCTCCTGCAATTCCTGTATTCTGGTCTGACAGAGTGCTATGGCGTTGTTGATATTCTCCTGTTCAATGCTGTTGGCTGTTAAATCCAGTTGGAGTGTCTTCAGTTTTTCCTGAATTGAATCGAGTTTGGCCTGGGAAACAATATACTGGCTTATTAACAGTCTCTTATTCTCTGCCGTCAATTTGCTGCTCAGCTCCTGATGCTTGATGGCTTTTTCAGCACGAACAGTCAGATTATCAACATCGGTCTGCAATTCAGAGATCAGATCTTCAATTCTGGTAATGCTGTCAGCAGTTTTAGTGAGCTGAGCCTCGGTAGCAAACTTTTGCTGTTTATACTGGGCTATCCCGGCTGCCTCCTCAAAAAGCAACCTTAATTCATGGGGTCGGGCCTGTAAAACCTCTTCAACCTTACCCTGTCCGATAAATGCATACGAATTCTTGCTGACACCAGTACTGGCCAGGATCTTGGTTATATCTTTTAAACGACAGGAATTGCCATTAATAAAATACTCACTTTTTCCTGACCTAAACAGTCTTCGGGTTATTTGAACTTCAGCTGTTTCCATTAGGTTTCGCTCAGGGTCAGTCAGGACAATAACCACCTCTGCCATACCAACCTCTGACCGGGATGAAGATCCAGCAAAAATTACATCCTCCATTTTGCTGCTCCGCAAACTGCGTGGCCGCTGTTCTCCTAAAACCCACATTATGGCTTCGTAGATATTACTTTTGCCACATCCATTTGGTCCTACTACAGCTGATAAACCTTGATTAAAACTAATCTCTACCTTGTCAGCAAACGATTTGAATCCATTAATAATGCATTTAGATAAATACATTTATATCTCCCCACCTGTGAAATTATGTCGAATTTTATCTGGTTAGCCTTCATCGTCCCTTATCTAAAGAAGAGCTGTTATATTATCCGCTCTTCTCATTTAGCCAAATTGCAAATTTAATTTTCACTGTTGTAGTTGAACCAGTGTTTTTCCTGGTTGACTCTATAAAACCTGCAATTGGTACTCGGACAGTCAGTTGAACAATAGCTGAAACATTACCTGAAAATCGTACTTCTAAACGACTTGTTTTTGCTTAAAAATATTCAACTCTCACACTACGATATTTCAGATTACAAATTGCCATGAAGCATTAACAAGTTTAAAGCAGCTTTTTGATACTTTTAGCCTTGTCAAAGCCTTTATCCTCTATTTTTGTTACTCTTTTTTATAGTAGTGAGAAAGTTGAGTTTTATTATTTATGTTGATATGATTTACCCTTCAGTTTCTTCAATCTTTTTTAACATTAATCCAGCTGCCTGCTGTTCAGCAGCTTTTTTACTTTTGCCAACACCGCTGGTTTTGTGCCGGTCATTAACATACAAACCAACATTAAATTTTTTGTTGTGGTCCGGGCCTTCACTGCTCAGCAGTCGATAGGTTATCTTGACATTGGCAAATCTGCTTTGTAAAAGCTCCTGCAGCCGGGTTTTATAATCATCAAGCATGCCGTTATTGGTATTTACCAGGGCTTGCTCGAAGTTCTTGAGAACAAACTTTTTGGCCTCATCAAACCCAAAGTCCAAATAAATGGCCCCAATTACAGCCTCAAGCACATCAGCTAACAGGGATTTGCGGTCTTCACCGCCAGCCAGTTTTTCGCCCTTGCCCAATAAAACTACAGTTCCAAGCTGCAAATTTCTGGCAATAAGCACCAAACTTTTTTGTCGAACAATATTGGCTCGCAAACGAGTCAACTGTCCTTCGGTATACTTGGGATACCTCCGATAGAGTTCTTCACTGATAATTAACTCCAGAACCGCATCCCCTAAAAACTCCAACCTTTCATAATTATAGTCCAGGCCTTTTTCAAAGGCATATGATTTATGGGTTAGGGCCTCACGTAACAATTGAGTTGTTTTAAATTCAATACCTATGTTATTCAGGACAACTTTTTTTATCTGTCGTATACTTGCCATCAGCTCATCTTGTACTGCAGAATATTGACTGCGTCGCCAACTGTCTCAATTTTAACAATTTCATCATCGCCAATTTCAACATCAAACTCTTTTTCGACAGCCATAATTATTTCTACCAAATCTAAAGAGTCAGCACCAAGGTCTGCTCGAAAGTTTGATTCCATTGTTATTTCATCTGATATTGCCGTTAACTTATTTTGTAATATTTCTTTCACTTTAGCAAAAATTTTTTCCGACATATTTTCCTCCTAAATAATATGTTCAAATTGATAGCTCATCGCTTATTTTTTGTAAAATATTCTGCTCAACAAAATCGCAAGCCTGATTGACAGCAGCTTGAATAGCATCTGGTGAGGAGCTGCCATGGCATTTGATACACAGACCATCCAAGCCTAATAAAATTGCACCACCATGTTTATTGTAATCTAATTCCTCTCTTAAACGCAATAATGCCGGGCGTAACACAGCTCCGCTCAATTTGCCCAGCAGACTGCTCATAAACACTTCTTTGAGCTTCTTTAACAATATTAAGGCAGCGCCTTCAAAGGTTTTTATTGCAATATTGCCGGCAAAGCCGTCGCAGATTACTATCTCTGCGGGCGACAGCATTAAATCTCTGGCTTCAATATTGCCGATAAAATTTAATTCTGAATTACTGAGTTTTTCAAAAGTATCTTTCACTACCTGATTACCCTTTTTGCTCTCGGGTCCAACGTTGAGCAGGGCAATTGATGGGTTTTGCCGTTGCAGTAAATTAGTTGAATACAAGCTCCCCATTCTGGCATAGTTGACTAAGTCCTCGCTGGTGGCATCCATGTTAGCGCCACAATCCAGTAATAAGGCACCTTTTCCCCCGTTATTTAAGTCGGGCATTACAGCTGCCAGAGCTGGCCTTCTGATAGCTTTCATCCTGCCAACAATCAGCAGTCCAGCAGCGAGAAATGCCCCTGTGCTGCCGGTTGTTATCATCGCATCAGCTTTCTTTTCTTTAACCAAAGCTGCCGCCACTGCCAAAGAAGAGTTTTTCTTTCTCCTAACTGCTAAAACTGGCTGATCTTCATTAGTAATAACCTCTGGGGCATCAATAACCTCATATGTAAAACTGTTTTCACTTTCAGAAGCAGCAATTATATCGTTAAGTTCAGGCTTTGGTCCGACGAATAAAAGGTGAACATCCTTTAATTTTGGATTACCCTGCATTGCACCTTTTATCACAGTTGCTGGACCACCATCACCGCCCATGCAATCTATAGCAATACGTACCATGTAATCACTCCTTTACCAAGCTGCTAAGATAAAAATTATATCAACCACTATTGTACCAAAAAAACAACTGCTTTGCAGTTGGTTTTTATCAGGCCAGCAGCCCTGTAACATATGATTGCTGAGTCGCTTTCAACAGGATTTGCCCACTGTTCAATTGGAAATTACCTCAAGCAGCAATAAAATATCAAGCAAGACACCGGTGTCATTCATACCAGGGTCCAATCCAGTTAAGCTGTCAGAAATAAAAGCCTAATTTCAAGCATGTACTCGAAATATAGGCTTTTGACTTAACTACTCTTTAACTTTTACTACTTCTTTGCCTTTATAATATCCACAGGATGGACAAATTCTATGTGGTAATTTTGCTTCGTGGCACTCTGGACACTCCGCTAATTGTTTGGTTTTTAATTTCCAGTTGGCACGTCCCATTCGGGTGTTAGCACGCGATTTTTTTTGCTTTGGTACAGCCATGATTCCACCTCCCCTTATTTTATCTTAATATTTCTCAATTTTGACCAGCGCGGATCTTTATAATTATCATCACATTCACAGTTTTCAGAGTTCAGGTTAATACCACATACCGGACATAAACCCTGACACTCTTCTGAACAGAGCGGCCGCATTTCCTGATTTTCTACCAGCAGCTGCCGCACCAGCTCTTGAATATCTATAGTATTGTCAGCTACACTAATAATGCCCATCGCCAATGTTTCATCATCAATTTCCCAGCTGTTGTCAGCTAAAGAAATGACAATATTATGATCATAATCAACATTCTTGACAAAGGTTTCTATGCACCTGGAACAAACTAATTCAATTTCTGCCTTAATGCCAACATCGATGGTAATGCCAAATTCAGCAAACTCAACTTTAACCAAGGTCTGAGCCTGGGCCCTAACCCCATCATCAATTAAAACAATAGGCAAATCATGAGTCTCCACTTGTCCTGCTTTAAGTCTTAAACTTATTAGTGATGTCAAAATATCACACTCCGGCTATTATACTTATTTTTTGTTATATCGTCAAGAAAAACTCAACTATAAGTTCTCAATAATCGATTTTGTATCTCTGGCTATCATCAGTTCTTCATTGGTTGGAATAACCAAAACCCTGACTTTAGCTGCTTTTCTGCTGATATCCAGCTCTTGGCCTCTTTCTTGATTTAATCTGGCATCAATGCTTACTCCTAAATAGGTTAGCTCACTACAGACCATTTCTCGAATAA
>JANQLZ010000065.1 GCA_028280325.1 Bacillota bacterium | reverse complement strand
TAGCCCGTGGCTAACATATAAGATTAGATCAAGAAAGCAAAAAGCTGCTCAAGGATAATATGGTATATCTTTGAGCAGCTTTTACATATGGCAAAGTGTTTTAACACAAAAGCACTTTAGCTTAAAACAAAGCAAAACAGGGTAGTTGCTTTGTGCAGTTGAACCATCGTCAAATAATTGCTAAGTTGCACTTTATTTTAATAAAATTATTCATCTGTCTTTTTATTGTCATAAATTGTGTGAAACAAGCTGTCATTACGCATTTCATCACATAGTTTTACTATTATTTTGGGTACCGGCAAACCTAGTTTAATGCAGTTTTCGAGAATGGAAATTATTTCGTTGGAGATGTAAAAATATATTACAGTGTTTTGAACAACACATTCGAGTTCTAAAACTCCATCCAGCAAGTGTGCTACAGCAACTAAAACAAAAATTAAAAGTTTGCGTGCTATACCCTTTACTCCTATTTCACTGTTTAGCTTTCCTTGGTATGCAGCTGTAATTACTCCTGTCAGATAATCTAAAATAACCATTGCTACCAGTGTTTTTATTAAAGCTGAACATCCGCCAAGGGCAAATGTTATTAAGGCCGCATACAGGGAAAGTTGGGCTTGTACTAATTTGTAAACCATTTACTATCCTCCTGTAAAGCCATGTCCCTGTCTGCATTATTATATGCAGCACAGTAATGTGGAGTGCGTTTACTTAACTGGGCTAAAGTTACGTGTCCAGTTTCTTAGGCGAACTTTGCAATATACAAATGAGGTATATGTTTTAGATTAACAGCTTTACTGGCTATCAATTTTGGATAAGTATTATAACAGGATTTTTAAATTTATAGGTTGATTAAAATTAACATAAATTTTAATGATTTTGCATAAAAAAATCTTTAATGTTTACTTTTCCATTGGTATAATAATTGAGGAATATAATATGAGTAGTTGTAAACATTTTACTTTGCTAAAACAATAGTAATTAATTGATATTTTAATTGAGAATTTCTTAATTAGCTTTTAGGAGGATATTAAGATGAAAAAAGTATTTGCACTAACTTTAGTAGTCATAGTTTTTTTAAGTTTATTTGTTATTGGGGTTGCAGAGCAAGAAGAGCAAAACAATGAAGTACTGGAATTAAAGATAGGACTGACTAGTGAAAGCATTATTAAAGCTAATGAGGTGGGAGCTACAAGTACTGTAACAGGGAAGATAATTGATATTAATACCGGGGAGTTAGCATTAGTAAATAATGAAATACACCTATTTTATGATCTAAACAGGAATGGCTCTTTAGATGAAAATGAACAAACACCAATCGCATCGACCTTAGCCGGAAATGGTGAGTTTTCATTAGAAATAAATACAAATAAAGCAGGGAATTATTTTATTTTTGGGGTCTCGAGTGACTCAAATGTATTTAATAATGAGTTAAACAGGAATAGAATTAGAATAATACCTAAAATTGTATTGAATAAATCAGATGCTTTAAGGTTTATATATCCTTGCAAAAAAGATTCTCTGTATGTATTTGGTTCCTTTATAAATGATGATGGCGAATTTACATCTGACTATAAAGTTACTATAAATTACATACAAGATAATGAAAAAGGTCAGCAAATTGCTTCAGCTAGTATTGTGAATAATGAATATTTTAGTTTTAGCTTTCTTCCTGATAGAATTACTGATATTGGTGCTATAGGTCTATTTTACGATGATATTTTAGTAGCCGAAGGAAAAATCACTTATCATCCAAATATTGAACTTTTACCTCCTTTAGCAGAGGTATATTCACAGCCTAACATAGAGTTAGAAGGAAAAATAAACAACTACTTAGAATCAAAATCACACATGACTATTTCTTCGATTGGTTCAATCCAAGAAATTGATGCAAACAGCGAGGGGATATTCTCAACTAATATTGACCTGGTTGAGGGCTACAACTATATCGATATATTATATGGTTCTATCTACTCAACCTATCATGCAAGGTCTAAAAATATAGTTTATCTAAATACCTTTGACATTGATTACGATGTTACATATAATCAGCAAAATAATAAATACAGTAATAGTATTACATTAAGTTTTGATCACTCTCTTTTAAATATTGAGTCTCAAGCAATTCTTGGGAAAATGAAGAGAGTTGATTATGAAAAATTATCTAGTCCAGTTGAAGTGGATGACTTAACATTTGAACTATTAGATAGCAGATACACTACGACTACAGAAGTTGAGCCTGGAGAAGAATATTTTATCAAGTTTTTTTCAGAAGACGGGTATCAATTGGGATTTGGTAAGTTTCGTGTAAATCCGGTGGTTTCATTAAAATCAGAAAATTGGGAAGAAACTGTAACTCAGCCTACTACAACTATTTCAGGATATCTTGCCTTTGCTGAGAATATGGATTCATTTAATATAATAATAAATGGAATTAGTACAGCAGTTGATTATGACAGTAACTATAATTTTTCTCAGGAAATAGATCTCGAAGAGGGGTTAAATGAAGTTTTACTGGAGCTTATCTACGATACCTCAGAGAGTCAGATAATTGAAAAAACAATTACTTATATAGATAATTCCCAAAAACAGGTGTATGCAGAGCTATCTGGTCAAGAAATAATAGAATATAGCGCCGATAAATCTGCCTCTATAACAGGCTATATTCTTAGCAAAGACACTGATGCTATTGTTAAAAGCGATTGTTCAGTAAGAATTGTACTCGATAAAAACAATAACGGTATTTTAGATGATGACGAAATGTATGAAAACAATATTGTTAAATATACAGCAGAAGCTGCTGAAGGGCATTTTGAAATTACAGTTAATCAGGCAATAGGTCAATATATAGTCTACGGAGAATCAAATGAGATAGAAATTTTTGATAACAGTGAAGCAGATTCTTATGCAGTGTTTAAAATACTCCCTAAAATAGTTTTAACAGAACCCAGCCAATTGGAGTTTAGTTATCCTACTACAAAACACATAGTTATACAAGGCAGCTTTGTAAATGGTGATGGTCAATTTGATGAAAATGACCACGTTACGCTAAATTATGTTAGTGAAAACAATTCTATGGGTCTACAGATTACAAGTGCTGCATATACAAGCGAGACGGATTTTGGTCTTTCTTTTGAAGGTAAAGAGTTTAGTCAAACCGGAGAGATTGGTTTATACTACAGGGGTATTTTAGTTGTTAAAGGCTGCATAAAAGACACCCCTAATATATTTATTACTAATCCTTCAGGGTATTATGACAATAGTACTATAATTGTAACAGGCAAGGTAATTACAGAGTTTACTGGCAGCCAAAGGGTAAAGGCAATCCTTAATGATGTGGAATCAGGCAGTTTCAGTTTTGATGATGCGGGTAATTTCACCTTTGAAATTGAGTTGGATAGTGGCATCAACTATTTAACTGTTGAGTATAGTGACGATAATGGAGT
The DNA here is from genome assembly GCA_028280325.1 of Bacillota bacterium. Classification (GTDB taxonomy): domain Bacteria; phylum Bacillota; class UBA994; order PWPR01; family PWPR01. The sequence continues at coordinate 26,692 of JANQLZ010000065.1, read as the reverse complement.
TTACAATACTACAGATGAAGTGATCTGCTATTACGATGTTTTTAACGGCTTTGTAGAATTCAGCTATGATAATGAGAATAATCAAGTTGATAAAGCAGTTGAAATATACTTTACTAGTAATGAATTTTCTGATATTGAAGGTGATATTGATGCTCAAATATACTATGTTGGAGATACATCACTGGAATACCTGGAAAATGTAGTTTTTAATTATGAACTCATACCATCAAACATCAATGGTCAGCCAGGGGAGATTGGGATTTATACCACAGAATTTGCTCCTGACACAGTTGGAGAGTACTACATTAAATTACTGGATGCAGCTGATCAGGCAGTAGCCCATAGTATTGTCAGTGTAAATCCAGAAGTACTACTAATATCTGAGTATGAAAGCACCTCAGCTGATTATTTAGTTGAGGGAGGAATCGCTTTTCATGATGAAGTTGAATCTATAAAATACTCTATAAATGGAAATGATCTCGCTTTAGGCCCTGTCCTAGATGATAACGGCAACTTTAGCTTCAATATTGAACTGCAGTCTTATGAGAATGACCTTAAATTTCAGGTTGTAATAACTAATGGTCAGGTGTATTTCTTTACGCATACTGTTAAACTAAAGACAAATCCATTTGAAATAATTATTGACTATCCTCCCTTTTCACCACAGCAAAATAATATAAATATATCAGGACATGTAGAAAACTTTGATCCCAACATCTCAGTTTTAAAAGGAATATTGAATGGTCAGGAAACAGAGGTGTTGTTAAATGATGTTGGTGAGTTTAGCTGGGATTTAACTCTAAAAAATGGGTATAATGCGATAACCCTTGTATATGGTGGTATAGAACAAGTCAAAGCCTTTTTCTTCCCGCTTTGCAAAACATCTACTCAAACTGTCAAGCCAACATATGATCATGAGCAAAATAAATATAGTGGTATGGTGGACTTAATAGTCTTCGAAGAAGATATTGCAGAATCTTTAGAGCAGGTTACTTCAAAGGTATACACTATTTACGATTTAAATATACACGACTACAATAATCGACCTGTCTTTGTAAGTGAAATAGTGTATTTAAGAGATGGGAACAAATATATTTCAAAAGATTTTAAACCAGAATCAGATTTATATTATTATGTAGTACACTTTAATGAAGAAAACATGGAAATTGGTTACAGTAGCTTTTCTATTGTGAAGGACATTGTATTTTTTAACGATTCTTTATCAAATACTGTATATGAGCAACAACAAAGAATAAACGGATACTTGGCGTTTCACGAAGACATGAAAAGCTTTTCTACGTCAGTTAATGGGATTTATGGCACTGAAAAGTCTTGTTATGTAACAATAATTGGTGATACCAACATTACGTTTAAAGAAGGAGCTAATACAGGCCATGGTGTGCAAGAGCTTAAAGAAGGGGTCTTAATGGTTCCACTTGAATCACTAATAAGTTTAGATGTCAACTATGGAGTTACTATAGAATGGGATGATGTTCACAAGACAGCAACATTTGAAAAAGGTAATTACAATTTGGTAGCAACATTAGATAGCAATATTCTCGAGATAAATGGACATAGTAAACGAATACCAGTGGCACCATTCCTTAAATATGACATAGTTTATATACCTATCAGAGTTATTGCAGAAGAATTGGGATTAGAAATCAGTATGGCTGATGAAAATGGCAATTTTGATTTCAATATTGAGTTAAGCCCAGGCAATAATGAAGTTGTAAGCACTCTCGAAATGAGAGATAACTGGGGATCTACTGTAACTAGAACAATTTTTTATGACTATATTATAAATGCTAATCCTCTTGAGATTTCAACCCCTGGTATAAATATTGCAAGACAGGGAGAAGAATATAGCTTTACCTTTAATGCTAATGGTGGATCAGAGCCTTATCAATGGTCAGTAAGCAGCGAGCTTCCCCCTGGGTTAGAATTTAACCAGGGAACTCTATCAGGTATTCCAACTCAAACAGGTGAGTATAGTTTAACTATAGCTGTAAAAGATAGCAATGAAGCTTTAGCAATTAAGAGCTTTCCATTTTACATAACTAAACCTATTGTTAAAATCTCTTATCCAGAGTTTATGTACCAGGTTGAAAATGAAATTAGCATAGAAGGACGTGTTGCCAATCACCTTTCAGAAGACTCCTATGCAAAGCTTTATATCAATGATATATACACTGTGAATATGCTATTAACATCAAATGGTAATTTTGAAGGGCGTATTACTTTACAAGATGGAATGAATGTTGTTAAAGTTACTTACCTAAGTGAAGATAATCCGCTCTATTCTGAGGACAGTATAGTGTATATGTACAATGATTTTCATATCTATGATGTATATGAATACGATGAGTTAAACCGACAATATAAAACGGCAATAGAGTTACAGTTCGCAGACAAGTATGTTAACACAACCTCAAATACAATAACTGCTGAAGTGTATTTTATTGAGGGAGGTATTGAACCAGCTAAATCATTAGAATATGTTGATATTATTGAGTTCAAGAAGATTCATAGCAGCTACTATCATAAAGAATTTGTACCGAATAGAATTGGGTATTATTATTTCAGATTTCTAAGTAATCAATCTGAGGCCATTGGTCATAGTATCGCAAAAATTACCCCAACTGTAGAGGAGTTAAGTGATCTGACCAGTATCACCCCAGAATACACCTTTGTGGGTTATGTGCCGCTGTACGAGTATATGACCAAGGTAGAGTATAGCTTAAATGCTGGCACTATTTCCGATGATGAGTTATATATGGAGATCGATAACATCGATGAAAAAGGAAACTTTGAGCTGGAGCTACTGCTTGAACCAGGCTATAATCATTTACATTTTCGAACCTATGCAACAAATGGTCAATATTCAAATCATGGCTACACAATTGAATATGCCGAGGGCGGACTAAAAAGAGTAATTGTTGATTCAGAGGAATATGGGGGAGTAGATGGAGAGGAAGTTACAGTTACAGGACATGTCGAGAATTTCAATACTGATAATTTAAAACTTGAGGTCGATTTTAATGATCAGGAATACGAGATTGATTTGGATGAGAACGGGCGTTTTACATTAGAAGTTGTGCTGGAAATAGGATACAATCATTTGCTTTTACGTTATAACGCTATAGGAACAATTGGTAGAGGGCTCTCTTATTCGTATAAGACGGTATCTTATTATCCAATGATCAAATATGATGATGTCAATAAAAAGTACAGCAGCAGGATAGATATAGTATTTGATGCCGAGCAATTAGACATAACTGATAATGTTGTAAAATCCAAGATATTTACCAAAGATGAATATAATAATTATGTGTTGATAAAAGAAGTGGAGTTTAACAGAGAATATTCTGAAGCATGGCAGAGAGAGGTTTACATTTATCAAGAGTTTATTCCGGAAGCAGGGCAGTGGTACTATGTAAAAAAATATGATAATGAAGGAAATGAAATTGCCTTAGGCAGGTTTTATATAAGTCCTGAAATTGTCCTTACAAAGGCGCCAGGTTTCTACGATCAACCAGCAGAGGCGGTTGAAGTAAGTGGCTATTTAGCGTTTGCAGAAAATCATCAGAGCTTTACTACAGATTTAAATGGGGTGTCGGGGTTAGAGCAGACTAATGTTTTAACAGTAACTGGTGAAAATAAGCTAACAGTTAAAGTTGGAGAGAACACTGGATATGGGTTCGTTGAACTTAAAGAAGGAGTACTTACTGTGCCTCTACGTTATTTTGCTGAAAACCTGAACACAAATATATTCTATGATAGTGAATCGAAAACGATTACTTTTACCAGAGATCATAAAGAAGTCTTAGTAGCTATTGACAGTAAAATTATGGTTGCAAATGGTGAAGAAAGAATCCTTGAGATAGCACCATATGTAAGCGAACAAGTCATGACTTATGTGCCATTTAGAGTTATTGCTGAAGCACTGGGGCTTCAAATAAGCTTGGCTGATGAAAATGGCAATTTTCATTTCTCAATACCTGTAGACCCGGGAGTACATAAAATAATATACACCCTCGTTACAGAAGATGGAAGCAATGTAAAAAATGAAACGACATTTGGTTATTCTCCAGTTATAATTAGTCCAGAATCATTACCTGTTGCCAAAGAAGGTGAGAGTTATCTGGTTACCTTTAATGCTAAGGGAGTGATTGCTCCCTATCAATGGTTAACTGGAGATTTACCTGCGGGGCTAACTTTTTCAGAGGGAACTTTAGCTGGTGTTCCAACCAATGCTGGTGTTTTTCTCATTAGTATATCAGTTATGGACAATAACAAGAACATCTTTTCCTGGGTGTATGAACTAACAGTCGATAAAGGAAGTAACCCTGCAATAACTTTGGTAAAAGAAAAATCAGCAAGACCAATATTCAAACTGGGCGATATCTTAAACATTGTCTCTATTGGCCAACCGAATTGCAATGTTGAAGTAATTATTGGTGATTTAACAGTTGGATTAGAAGAGAGCAATTCAGTGCCAGGTTACTATAGCAGTAAATATACTGTACTTGAAGGCGATAATACCTCAGGGAACTTAACAGTTTGCTATAAAAATGCAGCTGGGCTTGAGAGTACCTTAGTAGGGGAAAAACTGATTATTGATTCTGTGGCACCCGAGGCAACAGCCTTAAATCATAATGGGGAGTTATCCAGAGATTATCTATTTAAACAAGGAGAAATTGTTAGCATCTCTCTCACTGGTGACCCTGGTAATAGAGCCTGGGTTGAGTTTACAGGATATAATTTACCAGAAGAGTTGATAACAGATACTGGCGGCTACCTGATGGAGTTGGTAGAGACTGAAGAAGGAGTATATCAGCACTCTTTCACAGTTATTAAGGGAATGAATTTTAAGAACATCGAGCTGGTTGGATATTTAGTTGATGAAGCAGGTAATCAAAGTACAGTAAAAGCTGAACATAACATTGGCTTTGATACTATTAAACCAAAAGTATTTATAAAAGCCAGTGGTAAAGTTGGCAGAAACAAAATATTTACTGAGGAACCCACATTAAAATTCATGTCACCTGAAGCCGGCAATATAATATACTATAAAATTAATGATTCAGGCAGTTTAACAGCGTATACTGATGAGTTTGAGGTAAGTGATGGAGAGCATATAATATACTATTATGCTGAGGACAGAGCAGGAAACAGAGCGCCTCTAGAGGGATTTAGAGAATACGCTGTAAAAGTGGATACAATTGACCCTCAGCCTGCTGCCAATTTAGCGATTATAGCAGGTGAGCAAGAGGTAACTAATGGAACTACCAATGCTAAAAAAGTAAACATTTTTGGCGACTTGCCAGATGATGCATGGCGTGTATATTTAAAGTTAAATAACAACATCATTTCGTACATAGAACCAGTTGAAAGTTCTCCAGCTCCCTTACAACTGTTCTCCGACATAATTTTAGAACAGAATGGAGAAAATACAATTGCCTTAAATATTATTGATGAGGCCGGTAACGAAAGCGGATTCTCAACTCCAATAACTGTGTTCAAGGATACAACAGGGCCTGTATTTGAGTTCACGACATTGCCACTGGAAGATAGCCTTGTTTTCAATGCCATTACAAGTAAGGATATCAGTAAAAAACCAAACTTCTTAGAAGCTGAAGTTAGAATAAATGATGAATTTGAAACATGGCAATTCGAGCGAGTTACAGATAATCCGGTAACATACTCGTCTACCCAGACCATCGAAGAAAATGCCAGCATAAAAATAAAATTAACTGCCCAGGATGCTATCGGTAATGAAGCCACTTCAGTTTACAGCATGAAATACTTTGATCCTGCTGAAAGTAATAGAATAGATTTTGGACTTGGTAAGTTTGATGTTCCAGAAGGTGCTTTGAAGGGAGCTAGGGCCAATATCAGAACTAACACCCGAAGTGTGGCGCCTCCTGAAAGGCTAGATATTATTGTATCTCCTACAAACTTTACAGCAACAAGTGAAGGCTCAACGGTATTTGAGAAACCATTGCTCCTGATGTACTATTTAGGAACACCTCAAGATTTAATTAACAACAACATAGACATTGATAAAATAGATATCTACTATTTCAATGATCAATCAGGGGAGTGGGAGGCTCGAAATGGCACCTATCACAGCAATCCTCAAGATGAGTATTATGGCTATATAACATTATCAGTAGAGCATTTCTCAACCTATAGTGTGCTAAGTGATACTGTGCCACCGGTATTAGAAATTAATACCCCAATAAGTGGTGAAACTGTGGTAGCCAACGAAGCAGCTATAAGTGGCATAACTGAACCGGGAGCTACATTAGAAGTAAATGATACTGATTATAGTTCAGAAATAAGTTTTGATGGCAGCTTTACATTTACGGTTCCCCTATTAAATGAGGGAACTAACCAGTTACTAATAACAGCCTCAGACAGTTACGGTAATGAAGCGACAACAACTATTAATGTAGAAAATGATAGCATCGGGCCTGAGGTTAGTATTGAGCCAGTGATAAACTATACAATGAATGCTACTGAAACATTTACTATTACAGTTACTGATAACCATGAAACCACTACAGCAGTTAAGGTAAACGGTACAGAAATAGCAATTAGTTCTGATAATACAATTGAAATAGCGGTCTCCTTAAATGAAGGTATCAACAACTTAGAAATAGCAGCAGAAGATAAGGCAGGTAATACCAGTCTGTTAGCAATGTCAGTTACTCGTGATAATACCGAGCCGACAGTACTCTGCGATAATCATGAAACTACCACAAACTACTCTACTATAAAAGTTAGCGGTACCGTTAATGAAGAAGTGGAGTGGCTAAAGGTAAATGGTAATAATGCCCTGTTACAAGGCAATTCATACAGTATGGAGAATGTTGTTTTAGAAGAAGGACTTAATATAATAACCATTTCTGCTAAAGATTTAGCAGGCAATATAGGTGTTAAAGAGGCATTTATAGAGTATGACCCGACGGCACCAACCCTGGAGATAAGCTCAATTCAAAAAACGACATTCATAAATAAAAGCAATTTAACATTGTCTGGTAAGGCAGAGGCAAACTCCAAGATAGAAATATACCTTAATGAGGTTAAACAATATGCAGGGCAGGTTACGGATTTAGGAGAGTTTAGTTATATCTTAAACATCACCGAAGAAGAGAATACCATAACTGTAACTGTTACTGACGAGCTGGATCGCTCAAATACCTGGACAGGTAAAGCATATAGAGATACTGAGGCCCCAAGTTTAACGATAACCTCACCTGGCGATAATGTAACAGTTAAGAGCGATAGTATTACTGTGACAGGACAAGTGAGTGATAGTAATCAGTCGGATGAAAACACCTTAGCTGTCATAGCTGACGGCCAAAATGCAAATATAGTTAATGGTAAATTTGTGGCTCAAATAAGCCTGAAGAGTGGATTAAATAGTATTGTAATTACTGCTAAAGACAGCGCTGGTAATACGACAAGTAAAACACTAAGAGTGACCTATGAAAAACCTTCATCAGGAGGAAGCAGCTCTGGTGGTGGCGGTGGTGGATTCTTCGGTGGTGAGGTGGCAGAAGCTGCTTATACAATAGAAGATGATGAGCTAATAATCAGAATAGAAACTGAAGAGGTTAATGACCTTACTATAGAAACTAAAAGTGTAACTATTACAGACAGGCAAGTTACAAGGGCCTTTGCTTTTGCCTTGCAATATAACAAGAAAGCAAACATTAAGCTGTCAGATATTTTTGATGAGAATGAACAAGCAGTGCAAATGACAAAACTAAGTCTTTCTTCTCTCCAGATCCAAGGATTAGCAAGAACTGGAATCAGTATTGTAGATGATGAAGATAACAGGCTCACTTTTGAGAGTGAAACTTTACAATCCTTAAAAGATAATAAACAAGGGCTGGAGATTGAATTTTACAGTCTAGCAAAAGAACAGGTGCAAGATATGATGGCGGAGAATGAAAAAGTATTGCTGGCCAGGGAAATAAACACCGGGATTAAAGGGAACACCACCATTAGATTCAGAGCTCCTGAAATAAGCAACCTGGAGATGTTAATGATCAGAGTTGTTCATGATGATGGAACAGTTGAAGAAATTAAGCCAGAACTCGATATTACTGAAGCTGCTAATTTTCTGGTTTTTAATGTTCAAAGATTCAGCACCTTTATTGTTTATACAACGAGTGAGCTTAATCAGCCTGAGGTAATTGTTCCAGCTACAGAACAGGAAATTATCTTAACCTTAGATAAGTTAAAAGCAATGATAAATGGTGAAGAGTATCTTTTAGACGCAGCACCCTACATTAAACCTGGAACAGTGAGAACAATGGTGCCTGTGAGATTTGTGTCAGAAGGCTTGGGAGCAGAAGTTATTTGGAATGGTGAGGAGCAAAGTGTAACCATCAGAGATAGTAAAGAAATAGTTCTTAAAATAGGTGATATAGATGTATTAGTGGATGGAGTTGAACAGCAAATAGATTCTCCGCCTGAAAAAACCACTAGAACCTATGTACCGATCAGGTTTGTCAGTGAAACACTTGGGGCTCAGGTAAATTTTGATAGCAAAACAAAGCAAATTACTATAATAAGATAGGTAAAGTATAAGGGATTTTACGTCCATAATTAAGATACTCAACTTAACTGACTGGTGGATAAGGTTAGTAATAAACAGCTCGTTACTGCTAACGAGCTGTCTCTATTAAACTACTTCAATCCTAGTTTATTTAAAATTATGTCTTGCTGATCCATGACATTGACAAAGGCTTCTCCATCAATGACAAAAGTAGGAATACCGTATTTGCCGGCTGCTTTAATCGGATCGTAGATGGGATTAGTTTCTCGCAGCTGGTAAAATTGCTTTTTACCTTCTTCGTCATCGATATCATAGTAAGTAAACTCAACATTGTTTTGCAAAAGAAACTCTTTCGCTGGTTTACAGCCGGGTCACCATGAAGCACCATAAACAATAACTTTGCTCATTATTAATCCTCCTTTTAGATAAGTACATTGTATATGTTAAATGGTATTTAGGCAATAGGTACAAAAGACTGTTAAAGTATAAGCTGTGTTTAGAATGTAAATTTGATTCATAAAAAAATGAAAACTCTAATCACAAGAGTTTTTTGGAGTTTATGGAGCGGGTGAAGGGAATCGAACCCTCGCTCATGGCTTGGGAAGCCAGTGCTCTACCACTGAGCTACACCCGCATGGATGGCAAACTAATTATATTTAGGCTCAGGAAAAATGTCAATATCTTAATTGTCGTCAGAAGTACAGTGAGAGCAGCTGAAAAACCTGTTCAGGTCTAACTTCCAGGCCTTAGCCAATGGCTTCTGGCTGATTATATTGCTGCCCGGGCAGGCTTCACTCACTTCACTTCTCTGGCAGGGGACATATCTCACTTTGGCTAAGAAATAGCTCAAATGTTCGTCATCAATTAGGGTATAGATGTGGCTTATATTTCTTTTATCAGCCAGGTTAATCAAAGCCCGGGCTGTTGTTTCGCCTAAATACTGCCCTCTGTATTCAGGTAGCACAAAAAGTCCTCTCAGTAGGGCCTTATCCTCGTATATTTCTAAGCCACCAGTAGTGACCAGCAGCTGTTCGAGTTTACCGATCATAAAGACAGTGTTATCTCTTTCCAAACCACTGGCGGGCAGGTTTGCGCTTAGCAGCCACTCTTCAATTGTATTCAGCTCGTTTTTGGTTGCTTTTCTGACAGTAAACATTCCATTGATACCTTTCAGATATTTATATTGAGTTTTCCCCCAAAAATTGTAATGGCTTCTCCTGATATCAGAACCCTATCGTCTTTTAACTCTAAGACTAATTCTCCCCCTCGCTTAGATTCCTGACGGGCCTTAAGCGTGTACTTGTTCAGTTTGGGTGCCCAATATGGGGCCAGCAGGGTATGGGCCGAGCCAGTTACCGGATCTTCGTCAATTCCTTCCCAAGGGTCAAAAAACCTTGATATGAAATCGTACTTTTCTGATCTGGCTGTCACTGTAACACCGGCATAAGTACCTTCTAAACCTTTAAGCCTGCTGTAATTTGGATCGAGGCTTCTGACACTATTCTCATTGGGGGCTTCAACCAGAATTTGGGTGGTATGGGCTCCATAATAAACCGGGCAATTATGGGGCAGACCCAGATAAGAAAGTAGCGCCTGTTGAGTTGGCGATTTCCATTCAGACAACCGATCTCTGGGGAAATCTAAAGTAATGCCGTAGCAAGACTTCCAGGCGGATAGAACCATGTCTTTGTTTTTTGTCTGAAAATTGACCTGATCTCCAGTAACATAATTTTGCTCATAAAGTATATGCGTTGCTGCTAAAGTGGCATGACCGCATAAGCGCACTTCAGTAGTAGGAGTAAACCATCTGATCCCGTACATGTTCTCAGTTATCCGGTGAATAAATGCGGTTTCAGATAGATTCATTTCATTGGCTATTTTAGCCATTAATTCTTCTGGCAGAGGCTTTTCAGTTACACAAACGACTGCTGGGTTACCGCTAAACGGCTGGTTAGTAAAAGCATCTACGTGGTAAATTAAAATATTTTCCATGTAAATCAACCATCCTTAATATATATTGCCTTAAATGGCATCCACTCTTGCGCCCACCAAACAGATAACAGCGAGCCTGGAGACTTGTTCACTTTTACATAGTAAAATTATACCATAGTCTAATGGTCGTAGTCTTCAAGTAGAGTGATTTTTGCACTTTTTTTATTATACCTCCAAACGACTATCGCAACTCCTATAATTAGAACTGCTCCGATTATATTGTAGATATCAGGTACTTCATTCCAAATAATGATACCAAAAATCACAGCAATGATGATTGAGGTATAGTTATAGATTGAAATTTCAGCAGCGGGGGCAAACCTGTAGGCATAGGTTATCGCATATTGTCCGATTAACGCCGTTAAACCAATACCCAGCAATAACAGTAGCTCGTAGGTGTTAGGCCAAACAAAGTTGAAAACCAAGAAAGGAATGGCAATAACCGTTGAAAACAGACAAAAGTAGAAAACAACGGTGGCAGCATGTTCTTTTTCTTTCAACAGCCTGAGGGTGTTGTAGGCTCCACCCATAAATACTGCTCCGGCAAAGCCAATTATCGCTGGAAGCGCCTCGAAACTGAACTGGGGCCTGATCACCAGCATAGCTCCGATAAAAGTGATAATCAAGGCCGGTATTTGAACTCTCGAAAGTTTTTCTTTCAGAAACCACCAGGCAAATAAAGTGACAAAAAAGGGATTGGTTTTATTAATGATTGCTGCATCTGCCATCGGCAGGTAGCTGGCACTGTAAAAATAAGCTACCACACCGCCTACCCCTAATAAACCTCTTATCCATAACAGTTTTCTGTTTTCTTTTTGTCCCAGTACGGACAAACGATTGCGCTTTAAAATGACAATAGTTACAATCAAACCGATAAAATTTCTGAAAAAAACTTTTTCAAATACCGGAATATTTATAGCCAGTTTGATAAATACTTGCATGACGGTAAATGCAAATGCAGATAAGATCATATAGAAAATGGCTTTGTTTTTGTTGTCAGCCACGTTGCTCATCAGATATCCCTCATTTCCAAGTTTCTAATAAGGCAAAAAACTTAATAAAAACTATCAGGCAGTAGATGCTATAAGTATTTTATCACAAAAAACAATAGCCTGGTTACGGGGATTAGCCAACAATTGCAGTTTAAGCAGCATGCCGGATTTTTTGATTCTTCATGCTCAACACTTAATCAGCAGATAACCAGCTATTGGAAATTGATTCTTGCTGAATTGTGAATAATTGTGGATAACTCTGTGTATAACTGTGGGGTTATGCACAAAAGGTTATTTTGTAGCAGTCAACAATTACAAATATTTGGTATTTTTGAGTAAAAGTTAGTGTGAAATCAACGCTAAAAATTAACTCTTTTTGTACTGTTTAATCGTAGTTATTGACTACCCTGAGCTCGTCTTTTAAATATTTTTAAATTAAAAATCACTCCCCCACAATAACTTCCACACCCAATAATTAACAACCATTCTAAGATATATGTAGTTAAAATTATTAAACTGTTTAAGGTAACTATTTTTTTAAAAAATTCTGAATATTCCAGCGAGTAGCCAGTATATTTTAAAGAATAGTACTAGCATGCTTTTTTCTGGGCTGAAGATAAAGATGATTGTACCTATTTTATTCATTATTAAATTGTTGTTTATTAAATTGTTGTTTTTATTTTCTCATAAGAAAAAAGGAGGAGAATATATGAGAAAAAAATTTGGTGTCGTTTTAGTTATTACTGCATTAACATTATCACTGTTGTTATCAGGCTGTCAGCCGGCCGTAACTGTTGTTGAAGATGAGCCAATGATTGTCAGGAGAGCTCAATGGAATCCGCCAACAGGAATGTTTCACCCTGAGTTATTGTCTTCTGACTATGATAGCAGTGTTACAGCTTTAATTTTTGAGCAGCTTGTGGAGATGAACCCCAATTTAGAGTTTGAGCCAGCATTGGCTGAGAGCTGGGAGTTCTCTGAAGATAATCTTTCATGTACATTTAATCTCCGTAAAAATGTTAAATGGCATGACGGACAACCCTTTACAGCTGAGGACGTTAAGTTCTCGCTGATGTTTGTTGGCCACCAGGATTATAAAGGCGCCCGATACTCTAATGTCAGTTCAATTGTGGGGATGGAAGCCTATCATGCAGGTGAATCTCTGGATGTAGAAGGGATAGAGATAATCGATACCCATACTATTAAAATTACTACTTCAGAAGTATTTGCTCCCTTTCTGTTAAATATCGGCGGACGCATCATGACCGCTAAACATATCTGGGGAGACGTTGAGGTTGCTACTGCCGAAGAGCAGACTGAATTATTGCGCAATCCAGTTGGCACCGGCCCGTTTAAATTCGAGGAGTTTGTTCCTGACCAATACGCCTCAGTGGTAGCCAATGACAAATACTGGGCAGGCCGACCCAAGGTTGACGGTATTGTCATTCAATCTGTCAACCAGGACACAGCGATGGCTCAGATGCTCAATGATGAGATTGATATAATGACGGTTACCAGTTTTAACCCTGATGATATGGCAATGTACGAGGAAAATGATATTCAGGTACTAAAAGCTCTGCTGGTTGCCGTTCAGTATATGGGGATTAACCATGAAAAAGAGTTTTTGCAAAACAAGTTAATCCGTCAGGCCTTTTCCCATGCCATTAATCGTCAAGGTATTGTCGACGAATTATTATATGGCTATGGAGAGGTTGCCGATAACCCGTTTCCACCATCTATTTGGGCTTATCCTCCCCAGGATGAGATAACCCATTATGAATATAATCCGGAACGGGCCATCGCCTTAATGCAGGAAGCTGGTTGTGAATATACAGATGGGATCATGTATTACGCTGGGCAGCCGGTAGAATTATCTTTGCTGTATCCCTATGGCAATAAAGTTCGAGAACAGTATGCCCAGGTAATTCACCAGAACATGGCTGATATTGGGGTTACCATAGATCTGCAGATTATGGAATTTGCCACCCTTTCAGATAAATGTGAAGCTGGTGAATTTGATCTGTATTTGATGGGAATTGGCACCAGTTTTGATGCCGATCAACGCTATATCTGGGGTAAAAACTCTCGCTTTAACTATGGCAGGTATTTTGATGAAACCAGTATCGCCATGATGGAGGAAGGGGTTAAGTACACAGAGGTAGAGAAACGTAAGGATATTTACCTGGAATGGGCCAAGCACATGAATGAACAGGTACCTAATGTTTGGATTTATAACTGGTACAGTGCAGTAGCTGTTACCCCCAAATTGCAAAATGTTCAATTCTTCCCAGGTGGGGTTTATTATGATGTTATAAATTGGGAATTTAAGTAAGGTGCACTAAGAAGAAAAGGGACTGTCGCATTAAGAAAATATGTAGCTTTTTTAATAATCCGGAAATAATCCACAACATACCTGGTTCACTTCGTTATTTTCCTCGTTCAATCAGTTACTTATGTGGAATTATTACCTCACTTATTGCTTGTAATTTACGTTACGTATATAAGTCTATGTTAAAGTACAGAGGCTACCTGATGTGACCTTAATGCGACAGCCCCCATTTGATTATGGGAAGGAGTAACGAAATAAATGCGTACTTTTTTAATCAGGCGTGCTTTACTGATGATTCCAGTTGTGCTGGGCATTTCTATAATTATCTTTGCCCTAATTCACTTGGCTCCAGGAGACCCGTTCACTCATATGATTGAGGCCGACCCCAATGTCACAACCGAAGATTATGAAAATCTGCTGCGATCGGTGGGCTATTATGATCCGCTGCCCCTCAAGTATGTCAAATGGGTAGGCCAGCTGCTTAGAGGAAATATTGGCCACTCCATTAGCTATCGAGAACCAGTGGCCGATCTGATTGGGCGCCGGCTTAGCAACACCTTGTTATTAGCAATACCAGCGCTGTGTTTAAGTACAATAATAGCTGTGCCATTGGGGGTGATATCTGCTACCAGGCAGTACTCAATATTTGATTATATCGTAACTATTATCGCTTTTATCGGCATCTCCATACCAGCCTTCTTTTTTGCGCTACTGTTAGTCAAGTATATAGCTTTCGATCTCAAGCTCTTTCCCATCTCAGGGTTATCAACTATTAAAAGTGGCTTTACAGGAATCAGATTAGTTTTTGACAAACTCCATCATATGGCTCTGCCTATCACAGTTTTAACCTTTGTACAGGTAGCAGGTCGGATGCGCTACACCCGTTCTGCGATGTTAGAGGTGGTGCGTCAGGATTATATTCGAACTGCAAGAGCCAAAGGGCTTTCTGAGCGGACAGTTATTTATAAACACGCGCTGCGCAATGCTTTGATACCCATTGTTACTATCTTGAGCGTATCATTGGGGCGGCTCCTCTCAGGGGCAGTATTAACTGAAAATGTCTTCAACTGGCCAGGTATGGGCACAATGGTTTATAAAGCGATTGCCAACAGAGATTATCCGGTCGTTATGGCTGGTACTATGGTATTAGCTCTGACCATGCTGCTGGCTAATATTCTGGCAGATATCCTCTATGCCTTTGTTGATCCCCGGATCAGGTATTAGGAGGGTGATTATGGGAGTTCCAATTTCACAAACTAACAGGCGGCTCGAACAGGGGCTTTCACCCTGGTCCATTGCTTTAACCAGATTAAAGAGAAACAGGATGGCCCTGATAGCCCTGGGAGTGCTAATCTTTTTGGTATTAATCGCAATTTTTGCCCCGTTTATTACCCCTTATAGCCGAGATGAAATTACTATGGAAAATAAATTCCAGCCTCCGGGTAACGGTCATTTGCTGGGGACTGATGATTTAGGACGGGATGTTTTTACTCGCTTGATTTATGGCTCTCGAGCCTCACTGAGTGTTGGACTGGTGGCCACTTCAATCTCAATGATTTTGGGAGTTACCTTAGGAGCGATAGCCGGCTACTATGGGGGTATGGCAGATAACATTATTATGAGAATAGTAGATATTTTTATGTGTTTCCCGTTTTTTTTAATGGCAATTGTCATGGCTGCTATCCTTGGACCCAGTATCTATACAGTTATGGCGGTCTCTGGATTTCTGTCGTGGCCAATATTGGCCCGAATAGTTCGAGCTGAAATCCTGTCTATCAAAGAACGAGAGTTTATTGAAGCAGCCCGCGCCTTAGGACTTAAATCTGCTGATATCATTGTCAGCCATATCTTGCCTAATACCTTAGCTGTGATCATAGTCTATGTAACCTTAGGAATAGCTGGTGGAATATTGGGCGAGGCTGGCCTGAGCTATTTAGGATTAGGGGTTAAGCAGCCTCAGCCAAGTTGGGGAAATATGCTGGCAGCAGCCCAGAGCTTTCGTTCTTTAATCAAGCACCCCTGGTTATGGGTTCCTCCAGGGATACTGATTTTTATTACTGTGCTGTCGATTAATATCTTCGGGGACGGTCTGCGCGATGCGCTTGACCCCAAGCTGAAGCGTTAGGAGGACAGACATGGGAACTTTATTGAGGGTACGCAATTTGATCACCAGTTTTAATACCTCTGAAGGCCAGGTTGTAGCTGTAAATGGTGTTGATATAGATATTAAAGAAGGCCGGGTACTGGGCGTTGTCGGAGAATCAGGCTGTGGCAAATCTGTAACCAGCTTATCGATTATGCGCCTGCTGCCAAAATCTAATGGAATAATCGCAGCCGGGATAATTGAGTACAATGGTCAAGATATTGTGCAATTAAGCGAAGCAGAGATGCGTAATATCCGTGGCAACGAGATCGCCATGATTTTTCAGGAGCCAATGACAGCGTTGAATCCGGTTTTGCCTGTTGGTGAACAGATTGGCGAGGCTTTGGAGATTCATCAAAGCCTCACGCTCAAAAGCAGAGAAAACCGTTTAAGGTGTATTGAGCTGCTGAAGATGGTGGGGATTCCTCGGGCAGAAGAGATAGTCGATGAGTATCCGCATCAGCTATCGGGAGGCATGCGGCAACGGGTAATGATTGCCATAGCCTTAAGCTGCCATCCCCGCTTATTGATTGCTGACGAACCTACTACTGCCTTGGATGTTACCATCCAGGCCCAGGTTTTGGATTTGATCAGACAACTGAAAAAGCAATTGGGGATGGCTATCATGTTTATAACCCACGATTTGGGAGTAATTGCCGAAATGGCAGATGATGTGATTGTGATGTATGC
Source organism: Bacillota bacterium (assembly GCA_028280325.1). Lineage (GTDB taxonomy): Bacteria > Bacillota > UBA994 > PWPR01 > PWPR01. Next base: position 9,971 of record JANQLZ010000065.1, on the reverse strand, counting down.
CGGCAAAATAGTGGAGGAGGCTGATACCTATACTCTGTTTACCAACCCCAGGCATCCCTATACCCAGGGCTTGCTTGCTTCTCGGCCGGATAAAATGAAGCGGGACGAGAAACTCCACTGTATCAGAGGCATGGTTCCCTCGCCTTTAGACATGCCTCCGGGCTGTGCCTTTGCTCCCCGCTGTGATCATTGCCTTCCAGCGTGTTATCAGGCAATGCCGAGGCTAAAGGATATTGAGCCTAACCACAGGATTCGCTGCTGGCTGGCAGAGCAGGGGTGTAACAATTGAACAGAAAACTGGTTGAAGTCCGGAATTTAAAGAAGTACTTCCCGATCAGAGGCGGGGTATTTTCAAAAAAAATTGGCGATGTAAAGGCTGTAGATGACATAACTTTTGATATCAGAGAAGGAGAAATCTTCGGTTTAGTCGGAGAATCAGGCTGTGGTAAATCTACAACTGGAAGAACTATTCTCAATCTTTGCCCACCTACTGCAGGTTCGGTGGTGTTTGCCGGGCAAACTATCTTTGATGTAGCAGAAAACACCTATATTAACAAAGCAAAAATGCAAAAATTGCGCAGAAATATGCAGATAATCTTTCAAGACCCGTTTGCTTCGCTTGATCCCAGAATGAGTGTTGGGGCCATTATCTCTGAAGGCTTAGTCAAGCACAAACTGGCCACTCGCCGCGAAGCTTTAGAGCGCGCTAAAGAGCTGCTGGAGTTGTGCGGTATCCGCTACGACAATGTCATGAAATATCCTCATGAATTCAGTGGTGGCCAAAGGCAGAGAATCAGTATTGCCCGTTCTCTGGCCCTGAACCCCCAGTTTATAATTGGTGATGAGCCGATTGCTGCCTTAGATGTGTCCATTCAGGCCCAGGTATTGACCTTATTACAGGATCTGAAAGAAAAAATGAACCTGACATATCTGTTTATTTCTCATGATCTGGGAGTTATTCGCTATTTCTGTGATCGAATAGCAGTAATGTATCTGGGTTCATTTGTCGAGGTAGGAACAAGTGAAGAGCTGTTCAACAACCCTTTAAATCCCTACACTCAGGTACTGTTATCAGCTATGCCCGTAGCTGATATCAGAGACAGGCGGAAGAGGATAATTCTACAGGGAGATGTACCTGACCCTGCTAATCCACCTTCAGGATGCAAGTTCCATACACGCTGCCCGTATGCTCAAAAGCGTTGCTCACAGGATGAACCTGTTGAAAAAAGAATAAGTGAAACCCATCAGGTACGGTGTCATTTAGTAGATTAGGATGTGTAAAATGAAAAAGTGGCTGGCTAAGTTCAAGGTTGATGATATTGAAGATGAAATGCGCACTGTCAGTTATAAAGAGTTTTGGGCTATCTGCCTGGCTATGTATAGAACTATTTTACCCCGCACTCTGATACTGGCAGTTTCGCTACTGGTGGTATCCGTACTGCTCAAATGGTTTTTTTCATAATCAGCATAAAATACTTGACTAATGCAGATTATGGTGTTATAGTTCTAACCAATTAACTATTGCCAACAGCGACGATAGGGAAAAGTAAGCGTGAATATAGCCACAGAGAGTTGGGATGCTGGAAACCAACGCTCCCTGTTTACGGTGAATACGCCCTGGAGCTTGAATCTGAAATTACAGTAGGATGAACGGTTGTCTACCGTTAAAAAGATATGAATATAAGTATTCTACTAAGCGCTCAGCTAATCTTGCTGAGAAAAAGAGTGGTACCACGGTCACCCCGTCTCTTAACAGAGGCGGGTTTTTTAGTTTTTGTATGCTTATAAAGTAAAGATTTGCAAAATCGTATTATTAAAGATTCGTGATGCTTATTTATGGTGGTGTAATATATTCAGACGAGTGCTAAGATTTTTAAATCTTGGAATTTGAGTGGTACCGCGGTTAACCCGTCTCTTATAGAGATGGGTTTTTATTATTTCGGATGTTCATATGGTAATGAATTGCCTTAGTAAATTATTAAAAGGGGGAATTATATGATGGAACCTGATTATGCTTATAAAACCAACAAAAAAACTCGAATTAGTACTAAAGACTTTTTAACACTAATAATTATTCAATGTAACAAATTAGGAGGAATTAATCATGAAAGCAAAAACTCAGAAGAAACTTAGTTTTTTAATATGCACAATAATAATGGTCTTACTGGTCAGTGGATGTCAGAGTGGTTCTCTGGACAGCCTTAACCCTGAAAGGACTGATCTGACAATACTTCAAGGAGTCGACGCCACAACTTTGGATCCGGCAATGCACTCTGATTCACCGAGTGGCAACGTAGATTTTCAAATCTTTGATACATTGATAGCCCGTGATGACGAGATGCACATTAAAGCTGCTGTTGCGAAAGAGTGGGAGATGATCAATGATACCAGCTGGAAAATAAAGCTGCGAGAAGATGTAATGTTTCACAATGGAGATCAGTTGACGGCAAAAGATGTAAAGTTTTCGATTGACCGAATCCAGGACCCGGCCAGCAAAAGCCCGAGAATCAGCCATTACAGTATGATCAGCAATATTGAAATTGAAAACGACTTTTCTTTAATCATAGAAACCAAAGAACCTTATCCTGTGCTGTTAAGCAGACTGGCAGAATTGAGAATAACCCCCCAAAAATATATTACAGAAGTCGGCAATGAGACATTCGCCAGAGAACCTGTTGGCAGTGGCCCGTACCGATTTGTAGAATGGGTTAAAGATGAGCGTATTGTACTTGAAGCAAACGATCAATACTGGGGAGGCTCCCCGCCAATCAAAAACGTTGTCTTCAAACCAGTTCCAGAGGCCTCAGCCCGGGTCATGGCTTTAAGGGCAGGAGAAGCTGATTTGATTACTAATTTGCCGCCGCATCAGGTTAAAGAATTACAGCAGCTGGACGGGGTAGGTACTGCCGATGTTGACAGCACCCGAGTTATTTTCTTATGTTTTACTACTGCCAATAAATCGGTTAAAGATTTGCGGGTTAGAAAAGCCCTGAACCATGCTGTTGACAAACAGAGCATTGTCGATAACATTTTGGAAAAGAATGCCTCTTTAAGTACGCAAATAGTCAGCAGATTTGACCTGGGATACAATAGTGATCTTGTTCCATACCGGTATGACCCGGAGAAAGCACTTCGTTTGCTTAGCGATGCCGGATATGAAAAAGGATTAAAAATAACTATAAAATCTCCCTCAGGCCGATATTTAATGGACAAAGAAGTAGCTGAAGCGGTTAAGCTGCAGTTAGAGTCGCTGGGTATAGAGGTAGAGCTGATATTCGAAGAATGGGGCAGTTTCGTAACTAGAATTATGAAAGGAACAATGGATGCTGATATCTGGCTGATTGGTTGGGGCAGTAGTACTTTTGACGCTGGAACAACTCTCAAACAGTGGCTTTATACCCCTAATAAAACAGCTTACTATCATGTCAGCAAAGAAACCAATAACCATATCGATGGCTTAATAGATGAGGCACTGGCCACAATGGATGAGTCCAGAAGAGCCGAGACTTACCACAATATCATTCAGCAGGTTCATAATGATGCTGCCTTTATCAACCTTTATCAGCAAAAGGATCTCTATGGGGTAAGTGAAAGAATTGTTTTTGCTCCCAGAAGTGATGAACTGATTGATATTAAAAATATTAAATGGAAATAGGGTGGTACCAGGATAATCCGTCCAAGGATTCAGGCAGAAATAAAAAACAACATAAAAAAAATACTTGACTTGGGTGCCAGGTCATGATATATTGCTAATTAAATTTAAGCTTGCAACTATGACTGTGACAGGGATTAGTAATTTGGAGTACAGTTACAGAGAGCCGGATGTGGTGGAAACCGGTACATGTTACAACAAATGAACTCACTCTGGAGTCTAAACCTGAATTTAGTAGGGTGAACGGATTTCCCCCGTTACAGGGAAGGGGATATGATAGTATCCTGCTAAGTGTCGGATTCAAATAAATACGGATTCGGAAAAAGAGTGGTACCACGGGAAATATAACTCGTCTCTTAGTTTAGAGGCGAGTTTTTGTTATTGTATGGTAATTGGGTATCGGGGATGTCGCATTAAGAAAACAGTACGTAGCTTTTTCATAATAAACCGGCAATAATCCACAACATACCTGGTTCACTTCGTCAGATGTAATGGGCTCCTAACTGAACTTCAACAGACCGCTTCCGACTTGGTCGTCCGTGACCCTGCGTCGCTTTCGCAACGTCGTGTTGCTCATTCTGTTGAAGCTCAATTACTCGCCTCATAACATCATTTTCCTCGTTCAATCAGTTACTTATGTGGAATTATTACCTCACTTGTAGCCTGTAATTTACGTTAGGTAATAAGTCTTTGTTAAGAACATAGGCTACCGGATGTGGACTAATAGTGATGTGTATAATTAAAGTTTCTGTTAATGGTGACAGCCCCGCTTAGTTTTCCTAAAAGGAGGTGATCAAGAGGATAGACTGGCAAAAATAATCAGTTCAGATCAAACTTGTGAATAAATAGGAGAAGAGTTTTATAAATATTCATTTAAATTTTGTTAAAAAGCCTTGACGCAGGTAGCAGGTCATGGTATATTGCTTAATAACTTTAAGCAAATAAAGTAATTATGGCTATGATAGGGATTATGATATTTTAAGTACAGTTACAGAGAGCCGGAAGAGGTGGAAACCGGTACTCCCTGCTTGAAATGGAATCACCCTGGAGCTTGCGCCCGAAATTTCAGTAGGGTAAACGGTTTTCCTCCGTTACAGGGAAGGGGATATGATAGTATCCTGCTAAGGGCCAAGTGCTTATATAAGTGCTGGGAATAAGAGTGGTACCACGGGAATATAACTCGTCTCTTTTTGTAAGAGGCGGGTTTTTTGTTACCATTGAGCGTTACCCAATTAATACCCAGTTTTAGCTTGATACTTACTGCAGAAATCTATCCTGAAAAATGACTTAGAATAAGTACTTGGGAGGTATCTTTGATGAAATCAGTTTTAGTTAAAAAAAGTGCTGTATTGTTTATGGTAGCAGCTATGTTACTAACAGCAGGTGGCTGTAACAGCTCGGTTGTTCCAGCTGCCAGTGATGAAGTATTTACAGTTTTACAGGGTGTTGACGCTACTACACTAGATCCCGGTATGCATGCTGAAGGTCCGACCTCCAATGTCGATCGTCAGATATTTGATACCTTGCTTGATCAGAATGATGAAATGAAAATTGTGCCATCGATAGCAACTGAATGGACGGCTGTCAATGAAACCACTTGGGAGTTTAAGCTTCGAGATGATGTTTACTTTCATGATGGAGAGCAGCTGACCGCAGATGATGTTAAATTCTCTGTTGAGCGTATCTTAAATCCTGAAAATAGCAGCCCGCAAATCAGTAACTTTAAGGCTATTAAGGAGATAACTGCTGAGGATCAATTTAATATAACTATAACGACAGATGGGCCTTATCCACTGCTGCTGGTCAGACTGTCAGCTTTAAGGATTGTGCCGGAGCACTATGTGCAGGAGGTAGGAAAGGAACAGTTTGCCCTTCAACCCCTGGGCAGCGGTCCTTATAAGTTTCAAAAGTGGGTGAAAGATGAATACGTGAAGCTGGAGGCCAATGAGGATTACTGGCAGGGAGCACCGCAGATAAAGAAGGTCATGTTTCAGCCTGTTCCGGAAGCTGCTGCCCGAGTGATGGCTCTGCAAAAAGGGGAGGCCGATCTAATAGTTAATCTACCTCCTCATCAGGTAAAAGACTTAGAGAACAATGCCAAGACAGCTGTCAAAACTGTCAGCAGTACCCGGTTTATTATGTTGCCTTTTACTACCGGGAACTCCGTTGTCAGTGATGTCCGAGTCCGGCAGGCTATAAACTATGCGATAGATGTGGACAGTATCATTGAAAATATTTTTGGCGGTAAAGCAACCCCCAGTTCACAACCGGTCAGCAGCTTTGACCTTGGATTCCATCAGGGCCTAAACCCATATGGTTATCAACCGGAAAAAGCCCGTCAGTTGTTAGCTGAAGCTGGTTATGAAAGCTTGAAACTTAACATGGGGTCTCCCTCAGGCCGCTATATTATGGATAAAGAGGTGGCCGAAGCGATTAAGCTGCAGCTGGAAGAAGCTGGTTTTGAGGTTAACCTGACCTTTGAAGAATGGGGCAACTATGCTACAAAATGCCTGCAAGGAGCTTTGAAGTATGATTTATGGCTAATCGGTTGGGGCAGCAGTACCTTTGATGCCGGCAGCACTCTGAATTTTTGGCTTAACTCATCACTGCCAACCTGTTATTATCAGGCCGATAGTCAGGTAAATGAGTTTCTGGACCAAACTTTAGATATCGCCTTAAAAACGGTTGATGAGCAGCACAGAGTGCAGTTGTATCATCAGGTAATAGAAAAGATTTATGATGATGCGGCCTTTGTTCCCCTCTATCAGCAAGAAGATCTCTATGGTGTGAGTAACGACATTAATTGGCAGCCCCGTCCAGATGAATCTATCAGGCTCTACCAGGCCAGTTATAAGTAATTAACAGATCAGTCATACAGCAAGACAGGCCGAAAAGGGTGCCTGACTTGCAGAGAAAAAAATTACAAGCTAGCTTGTATGCAAATTTGGTGGGATCAATATGAGATTAATAAACGTAGAAAATTTACATGTTCATTTTCCAGTAGAGCAGGGGGTCGTCAAGGCTGTTCGAGGTATCAGCTTTGAGATTGAATGCGGTGAAACATTGGCAATTGTCGGTGAGTCTGGCTGTGGTAAGAGCACCACAGCCCATGCCCTGATGCGTTTGATTTCAGCGCCAGGCTATATAGACGCTGGCAGTATCCAGGTTAATAATCTTAATCTGCTGGAGCAGAGTGAAAGGAATATGGAGAGAATCAGAGGTAAGGATATCGCTATGATTTTTCAAGAGCCCATGACCTCTTTGAATCCGGTCATTCAGGTGGGGGAACAGATCGCCGAGACAGTTCGCATTCATACTGGGGCATCAAAAAAAGAGGCCTGGCAAAAGGCCATTGAGATGATGAAAAATGTCGGGATTGCTACCCCAGAAAGACGTGCCGAACAGTTTCCCCATCAAATGAGCGGTGGGATGAGGCAACGGGCCATGATTGCCATGGCTTTAGCCTGCCAGCCCAAACTGCTGATAGCAGATGAACCGACAACAGCTTTAGACGTGACTATTCAGGCCCAGATTCTGCGCCTGATGCGAAGACTACAAAATGAGTTCAATACTGCAATTCTGTTTATTACCCATGATCTGGGTGTAGTAGCTGAAATGGCAGACAGAGTTGCGGTAATGTATTTGGGCACTATGGTTGAAGAAGCCCCTGTTGAGGATGTATTTTACCGACCCTTACACCCATATACCCAGGGGCTGCTTCGATCTGTGCCTGATGTATCACGCAGACTTGAACGCCTCAATCAGATTAAAGGGACAGTGCCCACCCTGAAGAATATGCCTCAGGGGTGCCCTTTTCATCCCCGTTGTGACCAGGCTACTGAACAATGTCGGGACGAAGTTCCTACCTTGGCGGGTAATGGCTCTCATCGAGTTGCCTGCTGGAATGTCAAGCGGGAGGTGGCGGAGCAGTGAGTAAAATAATAGAAGTAAAAAACCTTAAAAAATATTACCCAATTAAAATAAACTGGCGTCAGCAGGCTGTGGTCAAGGCGGTAGACGGTATCAGCTTTTCCGTTAGTGCCGGCCAAACCTTAGGGCTTGTTGGGGAGTCAGGATGTGGAAAATCTACTACTGGGATGACTGTCTTGCGTTTGGTAGAGCCAACAGACGGCGATATAATTTTTGAAGGAAAAAATATTAAGGACTTAAACAGGGTTCAAATGCGTTTGTACCGCAAAAAAATGCAGATCATCTTTCAAGATCCGTATGCCTCGCTCAATCCTCGTTGGAAAATCGGCAACACTATAGCTGAGGCCTTGGAGATTCACAAATTAGCTACTGGACAAATCGGGAAATTAAGGGTTGAAGAACTACTGGATCGCGTTGGAATAGATCCCAGTTATAAGAATCGCTACCCTCATGAATTCAGTGGCGGGCAGCGTCAGCGGATTGGTATTGCCCGGGCCTTAGCGGTGAGGCCGCAGTTCATCGTCTGTGATGAACCTGTTTCTGCTTTAGATGTATCGGTTCAGGCCCAAATAATCAATTTGCTGGCAGAACTGCAGGATGAGATGAATTTATCGTACTTGTTTATAGCCCATGATTTAGGAGTGGTGCGCCAGATATGTCAACGGGTGGCGGTCATGTATTTAGGTAAAATAGTCGAGTATGCGGGGTCGGAAGATTTATTCAACAATCCGCTGCACCCGTACACCAAAGCCTTGTTATCAGCTGTTCCGGTACCGGATCCGCTGGCCAAGAGAGATGAGATAGTTTTAACAGGTGATATACCCAGCCCATTAAATCCGCCCAGGGGGTGCAGTTTTAACCCCAGATGCCCGTATGCCAAGGCATATTGTCGGGAAAAAGCACCTCAACTCTCTACAGTGGGCGATCGCTTAGTGGCCTGTCATTTGGTAAATAAGATTAGGGGGGATCAAGATGCTGCAATTACTGAAATGGCGCAAGCTAATTAATGCTGTCATTGTTCTGTTTGGAGTCTCCATAATCGTATTTCTGCTGATGTATTTAACCGGAGATCCGGTGGCTTTATTATTACCGATGGATGCCTCTTTGGAAGATGCAGAAATGCTGCGTGAAAGTTTAGGGCTGAATGACCCCCTGTGGCAGCAGTATTTACGCTTTGCAGGACAGGCTGTTAAAGGAGATTTTGGGGTGTCTTTGCGGCATCATCAGCCGGCATTGCCGATGATTTTAGCCAAAATGCCGGCTACAATTGAATTGACTTTGGCAGGTATGGCTGTTGCCCTGTTAATAGCTATCCCCCTGGGTATCATAACGGCCGTAAAAAGCAACACAGTTATCGATTACTTCGGCTCGTTGGCCGCCCTGATTGGTCAGTCTATGCCAGTTTTTTGGCTGGGTTTGATGTTGCTGTATCTGGTGGGAGTTAAATGGGATTTGCTGCCTATCAATGGTCGAGGCAGCTGGCAGAACCTGATTTTGCCGGCAATAACAGTAGGGGCTTACACAGCAGCCACCATTGTTCGTTTACTGAGGTCGAGAATGCTGGAGGTTATGCAGCAAGACTATATCAAGACAGCGCGGGCAAAAGGAGTGAAAAAAAACCTGATTATCATTAAGCATGCGCTGCGCAATGCCTTGTTGCCGGTAATAACAATATTAGGGATGCAGCTGGGTGTACTGCTGGGAGGAGCTGTGATAACTGAAACAATTTTTTCCTGGCCCGGAGTTGGCCGCTTTATGATCCAGTCGATCTATAATCGAGATATACCAGTTGTGCAAGCCGGTGTTTTTGTGCTGGCATCCTGTATTGTCATAATCAACTTATTGACTGATGTAATCTACAGTTGGCTTGACCCGCGGATAAAGTACGAATAACAGAGAGGAGGCATCGTTCAAATGTCAGTAAAAAAAATAATGAAAATGCTGGTGAAACGAAAAAATGCTTTAATTGGCTTTATAATTTTGTTCATAGTACTAATATCTGCACTTTTTGCCCCGGTTCTGGCCCCGTATGATCCTAATACCAGTAGTTTAAAGCACAGGTTGCTTCCGCCTTCCTGGTCTGATGACGGCAGTGCAGCACATTTGCTGGGTACAGATCATTTAGGCAGAGATTTATTGAGCCGAGTAATTTATGGTTCACGGATTTCACTGTTGGTGGGCATTGTAACTGTATTATTAGCGGGCACCCTTGGTACGATGCTGGGCCTGCTGGCGGGATATTTTAGGGGCTTTGTCGACAGCATCATCATGAGGTTGACCGAGGTTCAGCTGGCTTTTCCTTTCATATTATTGGCCTTGGCAATCATGGCTGTATTGGGAGGCGGGCTCAGAAATGTGATCATTGTTTTAAGTATCACCGGCTGGGTTA
>JANQLZ010000055.1 GCA_028280325.1 Bacillota bacterium | reverse complement strand
GCGTTATGGAGGGAGAAATATACGGTTTAATTGGCCCAAATGGTGCAGGTAAAACTACTGTGTTTAATTGCATTACCCAGTTTTACAAACCGCATTCAGGTAAGGTTTTATTTAATAACAGAAGCAATCAAGTAATTGATTTAGTTAAGTATAAAACTCATCAGATTATCAGACATGGCTTGGTTCGTACGTTTCAAAATGTAGAGCTGATCAATGAACTGTCAATTATTGATAATTTACTGGTAGGAGCACATACAAAATTTGCAACCAGTATTTTAGCCCATGGCTTTAGAACAAAAAAAGGCAGAGCTGAAGAGAAAGCATTAAGAGAGAAGTCGCTCCAAGTTTTAGATTACTTAGGAATTTCGGATAAAAAAGATAAACTGATTGCTGGTCAACCATATGGGGTTTTAAAGAAAGTGGAATTGGGTAGAGCCTTAATGAGTGAGCCCAAATTGATTATTCTTGATGAGCCTGCTGCTGGTTTAAATGAAACAGAGACCTTAAACCTTGCTAAGCTGCTCAAAGAAATCAGGGATCAATATGAATGTACAATTCTTTTGGTCGAACATGACATGCGCTTAGTTATGGATGTTTGTGACCGGATTTGTGCGATATCCTTTGGAAAAAAACTTTCCGAGGGTGTGCCAGAGCAAATTCAAAGGAATAAAGATGTGCAAGAGGCTTATCTAGGCAGGGAGGATGAGTAATTGAGCAAGATTGCCTTAAGTATTAAGAATCTCCATGTTTCCTATGGCAAAATCCAGGCGTTAAAGGACATTGACATTTCTGTAGAAACAGGAAAAATTGTTGCGTTGTTGGGTTCAAATGGTGCCGGCAAAACAACTACTTTGAAGACAATATCAGGTTTAACTTCGGATATAAAAGGATTTATCAGCTTTGAGGGCCGCAATATTTTAGGCTGCACCCCAGTAGAAGTGACTAAACTGGGTGTTATTCATGCCCCGGAAGGGCGACAGATATTTCCTGAACTAACAGTTCAGGAAAACCTGCGCATTGGTGCGTTTACCATAGCTGATAAGCAGCAAATCAAGAGAAATTTTCAAAAAGTATTTGAGTATTTTCCAATATTAGAAGAAAGAAAGACTCAAATTGCCGGGACCTTAAGTGGAGGAGAGCAGCAAATGCTGGCAATTGCCAGGGCCTTAATGGCCAGCCCGAAACTATTATTACTTGATGAGCCGTCTCTTGGTTTGGCTCCATTAATTGTCAGGGACTTATTTAATATTATTAAAGAAATAAATACCAGCGGTACAACGGTTTTAATTGTTGAGCAGAATGCGCTGCAGACATTAAAAATTGCCGATTACGCTTATGTTTTAGAGGTTGGGGAAGTGAATATGCATGGTAAGGCTGATGATCTGATTAAAGACAATAAATTGATTGAGGCCTATCTCGGGAGCCACTAAAAATCACTTTGGCGAGTGCACCAAGCGTGCTGAGCAAACTAGTAATGTATAAAATCTGATATACATTTTTAACTAGAATAAGGAGGTTATATTACATGAGGAAACGATTAGTAGCTGTGATATGTGTGGCATTATTGATTACAGTTATGTTGTCAGGTTGCAAAACTGAGCAGACATTTGAGCAGGGTGTTACAGAGGATTCTGTGAAGGTTGGTAATTCCATAGCAACATCAGGGCCGCTGGCTCCGGTGGGTGTGCCTTATAAAGCTGGTATGGAAGCCTACTTTAAAATGGTAAATGATAATGGCGGAATAAATGACAGGAAAATCGTTTATGTTCATCAAGACGATGAATTTAACCCTGAAAAAGGTAAAGCGGCTGTAGATAAAATGATTAATGATGAAAAGATTTTTGCCTTTGTTGGTCATTTTGGCACCCCAGTTGTAGGTGCTACCATTAATGATATCAAAGAGGCTGGAATTCCTGCCGTATACTTTGCAACAGGTACGGGGCTGCTGTATAACGAAAAGGCTGAGGGTGCTGACAGAGTGGCCTTTCCTGTACAACCAGTGTACCCCATGGAAGGTCGTATTATGACAGCTTGGTCGCTGGGTACGTTCAATGCTGAGAGAATTGGTGTAATTTATACCAATGATGATGCTGGCAAGGATCTCTTAAAAGGAATTAAAAAAGAGTCAGAAGATAAGGGTGGGGTAGTAGTAGCTGAACAGGTGCCACCTGGGGCTGACGATGTTGCTGCTGCAGTAACCAAAATAAAAGACAGCGAAGTAGATGTGGTAGTTGTCGCTGCGATTCAGGGAACCTTCCCCCAGATTGTTAAAGAGTTGGCCAAACAAGGGGTTAACAAGCCCACCATAACTTCTTATGTCAATGCCGATCAACGAATGACTGCTGCCGTTGCTGCAGATGTTGGGGATGCCTTTGATGTATATGCCAATGCCTGGGTTAATATGGATAGCCCGGCACTGGAAGATTACCGAGAATGGGTAGCAAAGGTTTCCAATGAAGATTTGTCTAGCAATGCCTACGCCATGACTGGCTGGATTGCCGCCCATTTTTTTATTGAGGGCCTAAGAAGAGTTGAAGGTGATCTAACCTGGGAGAACTTTATGAATGCTATGGAATCAGATCCTATTCAAAATCCTTTTGGTGGATATATAGATTTTAGTGATGGAAAGCGCTTAGGTACTCAGGAAATGGCCTTATTAAAAATGAACTCAGAACTGCCTGTCGGCTGGGAAGGTTTTATTGGGTTTAAGAGTATAGAAGATATTTTAGCAAACAAGTAAACAGTTAAAATCTTGATATCACAGAATCTGTGGGAAATGATTATATATTTAGGTGAAGCGGCTATCAATAACTTTACGTCAAATACCAATTATTGCAATCCTTTTATATTTACAAGTAAAGTATTTATAGCCCAGCCTAAAGTATTGTGGAAACTGGGGTGGAGAAATGAACTATACCGAAAAAATAATAACAGTTGCCCAGGCTCTGGCTATGGTGAAGTCTAATGATGTAATTGTTACTGGTCTGGCCTCTGCAGAAGCCAAAGAATTCTTAGAAAATTTACACACTATTAGTGATAAAGTCGAGAACGTGTCGGTAACAACCTGTTTACCAATGGCTTATGCCGAGTATTTTCAGAACAAAGATTATGCAAACAGCTTCTCAATGAATGGTTGGTTTTATACAGGGCCAATGCGCAAGGCTCAAGCAAATGGTAATATTACTTTTATACCAAATCATTTGCACTCAGCTGCAGTAAAAAGATTAGCATATGAGCGCCCCAACATCTATGTTGGGAATGCAACCCCACCTGATAAACATGGATACCTCTCGCTCTCATTAAGCAATGTATACGAGAAGAGAATGATTGCTGAAGCAGACCTGGTCATACTGGAGATCAATCCCAAGCTGCCCAGAACCTTTGGAGATATGGAGATTCATGTTGATGAAATTGACTATTTGATAAAAGTAAACTATGATGTGCCAACATTACCTGATGTAGAGCCAAATGAGAAGGATATGATAATAGGTAAACTGATTGCTGAATATATTAGTGACGGTGATTGTCTTCAGTTAGGAATTGGAGGTATACCTAATGCAGTTACTGCTGCCTTACTAACCAAAAAGGACTTAGGCGTTCATACAGAGATGTTAACCACTGGGATGATGAAGCTGGCCAAGGCCGGGGTGATTAATGGTAGTAAAAAGAATCTGTATAAAGGAAAAATGGTTTGTACATTTGCCTTGGGAACGAGAGAACTGTATGAATTTATGGATGATAATCCTTCCATTGTAGTCAGAGATGGCAATTGGGTTAATGATCCATATGTTATCGGCTTAAATGATAACCAAATATCAATTAATACCACAATTGAAGTAGACTTAACCGGTCAGTGTGCCTCGGAATCGATAGGCACTACGCAATATAGTGGTACAGGAGGGCAGGCAGATACGGCAATTGGAGCCCAGAGATCAAAAGATGGCAAATCATTTATTGCTTTGTATTCAACTACCTTTATCAAAGATAAGCTGACCGGCGAGCGTAAAGAAATATCTAAAATTGTTCCAATGTTAAATCGAGGGGCAGCAGTTAGCCTGTCACGTAATGATGTTGATTATGTAGTAACAGAATATGGGGTGGCTGCTCTGAGAGGAACATCAGTGCAGGAACGTGTTTTAAAACTGATTGACATCGCTCATCCCAAGTTTAGAAATCACCTCTTATGTGAGGCTCAGAAAATAGGATATATTAAGAATTAGGGTGATATAATGGAGTTCTTGTTTAATGATAAAAAGGTGTATTATGAAATTTATGGTGAAGGTAAGCCCTTATTTGTGTTAAATGGAATAATGATGAGCCATCTGTCATGGAAACCCTTTTTAACAGAAATGACTAAGCATTGCAAGGTAGTATTATTTGATTTTCTTGATCAGGGGGCTTCTGCCAAACTGCCTGATGAGGTTTACACCCACGATATTCAGGTTGCTTTATTGCGTAAACTAATTGAACACTTAGAGTTTAAAACAGTTGACCTGTTAGGCATATCATATGGAGCTCAGATTGCCCTTCAATATGCCATATCGTATCCTGATATGGTCAGTAAACTCTTAATATTTAATGCGGCCAGTTATACAACTCCCTGGCTCAGAGATATTGGCAGAGCTTGGATTGGCGCAGCCAAAACCTATGATCCAATGCATTTTTTTCATGTAACTATACCCTATATTTATTCTAATACTTTTTACACCAATAATATTAAATGGATAGAGGAGCGCAAAGAGCTGTTAAAGCTCGTCTTTGACCGCAAGTTTTTAGATGCTATGATTAGATTGATAAAGAGTTCAGAGATGTTTGATGTGAGGGACAGTTTATCAAAAATTACGGCCAATACTTTAGTAGTAGGGTCAGATTGCGACTACATTACTCCCCCTGATGAAACAAAGAAATTAGCTTCAGGCATTAGTGAGGCCAAATACTTTGAATTGCAGGAGTGCGGACATGCCTCAATGTATGAAAGAGCTAATGAGTTCATGACCCTTGTGAACGGATTTATCACTACCAGTCAAAGTCTTAAAATAGTGTAGAAGTATAAAATGGTAATATTAAACTTCGATAGGAGTGTTTTTAATGTCTAAAAAGCAGGAAACGAGAAGTAAAATAATGGAGATAGCCTTACGACTTTTTTCAGAACAGGGATATTACTCTACTACAACAAGGCAGATTTCTCAAGAGGCTGGTGTAAATGAGATAACTCTTTTTAGGCATTTTGGTACAAAAGAAAAGCTCTTTCAAGAGACTACTGAACACTATGTAGTTAACCTGAATATTAAAGGAAAAATTAATAAGTTGAAAACAAAGAATTTTGAAGATGCAGTTATTGAGATAGCTTTGGATTATATGAATTTTTGCTATGCCAATGAAAAAATCTATAAAATTCAGATGCGCTTGGCTGATGAAGAGAAGGAATTTGTCAGACTTAAATTGTCGCGCAATTTCAGCAAAGAGCTAATAATTTACTTTAATGAACTGCTGGCAAAAGATTGTATAAAGGGTGATCCAAATAAGATGACAGTAACCTTTATCAACAGCATGCTGGGTGCTTTTACGGTATATGTATTAACCAAAAACACCTTTACAGATATACCATTGCAAGACTTAATTATTGAGCATGCCAAGCAGTTTGCCAAGTATTATGTTAAGTAAAATAAAGGAGCAAATAATGAAAAAAGTTTATATTGTAGGTGCCAAAAGAACTGCTATTGGAAGTTTCTTAGGAACCTTGAAGGACCAACATCCTGCGCAACTTGGCGCAAAGGTGTTATCAGCAATTTGCAATGAGATTAAACTGCCGTTAGAAGCGATTAATGAGGTGCTGGTCGGTAATGTCTTACCAGCAGGCTTGGGGCAGGGAATTGCCCGTCAGGTAAGTATTAATGCCGGCGTGCCGGTGACTGTTCCAGCATGCACAGTTAATATGGTGTGTGGCAGTGGCATGAAAACCATAATGAATGGTTTTATGGCTATTTCATTGGGAATGCATCAAGTGGTAGCAGCAGGCGGAGCAGAGACTATGTCAATGGCGCCTTTCATTCTCTCGCAGCGAGCGCGCACAGGCCAAAAGCTGGGTAACATGAGTGCTGACGACCACATTTTATGTGATGCCCTGACTGATGTTTTTAACAAGTACCATATGGGAATCACCGCTGAAAATATTGCTCAAAAGTATGACATCAGTCGTGAAGAACAAGATGCATTTGCACTTGTATCCCAGCAAAGAGCTTTGGCAGCTGTTGATTCTAATAGATTTGCTGATGAGGTAGTTCCTATTGAAATTGCTAAACGGAGAGAAACAATTATATTTGAGCAGGATGAGTATCCCAATAGAAGTACAAGTGCCGAGAAATTAGCTAAATTGCGGCCAGCGTTCCAGAAAGATGGCACAGTAACAGCTGGAAATGCTTCTGGAATAAATGATGGTGCCAGTATGGTAGTCTTGGCTTCAGAAGAGGCTGTTAAAAAGTATAAGCTTGCTCCTTTAGCCGAAATAATTGCAGTCGGTCAGGGCGGTGTAGATCCGAGCATTATGGGAATGGGGCCGGTGCCAGCGATTGCTGAGGCTTTAAATAGTGCTGATATGAGGCTTAGCGACATGAACCTGCTGGAGCTAAATGAAGCATTTGCTGCCCAGTCTCTGGGTGTGATTAAAGAGCTATGCCTACAGCATAATGTTGAAGAAAAGTGGCTGCTGGAAAACACCAATGTCAATGGTGGGGCCATATCCTTAGGGCATCCGGTTGGTACATCTGGCAATAGAATAGTTGTAACTTTACTTCACGAAATGAAAAAGAGGGGCTTGACTCATGGCTTAGCTTCCCTTTGTATAGGTGGAGGAATGGGAACAGCAGTCATAGTTAAAAGCATTAACTCGTAACCCTGACTACCAACTGTCTACCAGGATTGCTTAAAATAAGCAATCCTTTTAACTTTTATGTTTATCAGGTAACGATTTGCTTTAGCTTAAAACCTTTTACACTTTTTTTTCAGTTTTAAACAGGCATTAATATGTACCAGCTGATGTCTGGTTGCCGGCATCAGCAGAATACCGGTGACATTCTTTTTACCCCAGAAATCGATCAGCCAGATAGATTTTTCTTGTTCAAGAACAGCCTTTTCAGCTATGATTCGCTGGCTCTGCTCTTTACTAAACTTTCTTTTCAGATCATCAGGGGTTAAGGAATCAAGAACCCTCTGAGTTTGTCTGGCAACCTCCACTCGGTAGTCAATTAAAGCCTTAATATTCAACTCCGAACTGAGTTTTAAAATTTCCGAGCTGTCCATGGCATTGCCGGTATCTGATATCCTGGTGTTTAATTTAGTCTGCCAATCGTCGGTATTTATGACTTGCACACTGTCTTTAACCAGGATACTTACTGTGATATCTTCAATGCGTGTAGAATGCTAGACATCATATAATATTGTTCTATTCGTTTTTGTATCCTGCAATTGACGGTAGCAGTTTTCATTAATATCTTCTAAAACCAGATCAAAAAAAGTTTTATCCGAGGTAACTCCCATGGATGAGGGGTGAACCAGGGCATGCTGAATCTTGCACAGTTTGACAGCTTCGTCGAAAGTGGATTTACTTTTCAACAACTTTCGCAGTAATTTTTGATTTTCGTTCCAACCATGGGTAGTTAAGTTATTCATTATTTACTCCTCAAAACAAACATACATTTGCATTTATGATATAATTGTAGCACAACAGAGATTTAGCTACAATTATATTGCTGTTAAGGCAAACAGGGGGACTAAAATTGAGAATAAGCAGGGCCCAGGCTCGAAAATTTATCCTAGATTATCATCAGCTATCAGCTCCACGAAGTCTGAGAGGTAAAGAGGGCATTATGAATTACTTCAAAAAAGTAGGATGTATTCAGTATGACCCTTTAAACATGGTTGGCTACAATTCCCATCTGGTGCTGCAGTCCAGGGTCAGAAACTACCGACCGCAGTTGTTAAACGAACTGCTTTACCAGGATCGACGGTTAATGGATGGCTGGGACAAATGCATGTCAATATATGAGGTCGACAAATGGCCCTACTTTACCAGGGTCAGAAACAAAGAGTACAGCAAACACGCCTATGAGAACAACGAGCAAATCCAACAGATTATTCCCGAGGTCAGGGATATCATCGGCAAAGATGGTCCAGTATCTTCCAAAGATTTGGATTTTGGTGAAAAAGTAAGTTGGTATTGGGGAAAGACGAAGGCAGCAAGAGCTGCTTTGGAGAGTTTGTATGCCACCGGAGAGCTGATTGTCAGCCACAAAGTAGGAACCAGAAAATACTATGATCTGGCTGATAAGCACATCGGTCAAGATCTGCTCCAGCAGGCAGATCCTAATCCTTCAGATCAAGAATACTTTAGATGGTATGTCAAAAGGCGAATCGGCTCGTTAGGTTTAATTTGGGATAGAGCCGGAGATGGCTGGCAGGGTATCAGAAAATTTAAATCGCCGCAAAGAAAACAGGCTTTGAACTCTTTATTAGCTGATCAGCAGATTATTAAGTTAAATATTGAGGGGATTAAACAGGACTTTTTTATCAGAAAAGAAGATTTTGAGACTTTACAGAAATCCCTGAGCACCAAAATTAAAAATTCCAAAGCTTCGTTCATTGCACCACTGGATAATGTAGTTTGGGATCGTAGGCTGATTAAAGAGTTGTTTAATTTTGATTACAAATGGGAGGTTTATACTCCACCTGCTCAGCGTAAATATGGCTACTACGTTTTGCCAGTTCTGTATAGAGATCGATTTGTAGCCCGAATTGAGCCGCAATTTAACAGTAAAACCCGACAGCTGATTATTAAAAACTGGTGGTGGGAGGATACTAAAGTTAATTCCAGCATGCTTGACAAAATTGATAAATGCCTGGCCAGTTTTAAGAGCTATTTGGGTGCTGACGAAATAATTGGTGCTGAAAAAATAATAAAATAGATTTGGGTATTCAAATCCTCAGCAATTAGTGTTAGAATATTTAGCAATATCAAAATGGCAAGAGCAGTTGGGGTGGTGTCGTTGTGCGAGAAGTGGTAGTGCAAAAGTTTGGTGGAACATCGGTTGGAACCACACAAAAAATCATAAAGGTGGCGAAGAAGATCGCCTGCCGTAAGGAAAAAGGCACAGATATTGTTGTTGTCGTTTCAGCTATGGGCAAAACAACTAATACATTAGTCGATTTGGCCCGGGAAATCTCCAATTACCCGGATAAACGGGATATGGATATGTTAATGTCTGCAGGTGAACAGATTTCTATTGCCCTGTTGTCAATTGCCTTAAAGGATCTGGGATACGATGCTGTATCTCTAACAGGTTTTCAGGCCGGTATCATGACCAAAGGATCTCATACCAAATCAAGAATCTCTGATATTAAAATCGACAATATTCAAAGGCATTTGGGTGAAAGCAGAATTGTCGTGGTAGCTGGGTTCCAGGGGGTCAATGAAGCTGGAAGTATTACAACCTTGGGCCGGGGAGGCTCTGATACTTCGGCAGTAGCGCTGGCTGCAAAACTGGGCTGTAAATGTGAGATTTATACCGATGTAGATGGTATTTACACTGTTGATCCCAGGCTGTATCCTCAGGCCCAAAAACTGAATTTTATCAGCTATGAAGAGATGTTGGAAATGGCAAGTTTAGGTGCAGGGGTGATGCACACCCGGTCAGTCGAAATTGGTCAGAAATATAAAATACCAATATATGTATCTGACAGCAGCAGCGAGAGTTTAGGAACCTATATAAAGGAGTATGACCCATCCATGGAGAGCAGAGCAATTACAGGAATGTCCGTCAATGACAACGACATGATGGTCACCGTCAATCGGGTTAATTTTGACGTAAAACATGTATCACGACTATTTAAGGCCCTGGCAGACAATGAGGTTAATATAGATATGATCAGCCAAACAGCTCCTTCCAAAGGCCAGATCAATATATCATTTACTGCACCAAAGGCTGATAAAGCTACCGTTATGAAAGTATTAGAAGGATATAAAAAGCAGCTGCCAGGGATTGAATGTGAGATCGAAGAGGATATCACCAAACTCTCGGTTGTCGGAATAGGCATGAGGAGTCAGGCCGGGGTTGCCGCAAAAATGTTTGAAGTACTGGCAGTTAATAATATAGAGTTTAAACAGGTTACAACATCTGAAATAAGGATGTCATTCACTATAAATACAGGCGATAAGCAGAGAGCCGTTGAAGCAGTAGCAGCGGCATTTGGACTGTAAAGCTGTCAGTATAAAGCCTAATTTATCGCTTCGGATAAATTAGGCTTTTAGTTATTACAGGTTTATATGGTAGTAATTTGCCTTAGCAACTATACTGATAATCAATGCCTTAAATGAGGGAGAAGAAGATGTATAAAATTCTTGGCAAAAAGAAAGTAAACAGGGTAGTAGAGCAAATGACAATACATGCTCCTTTGGTCACCAAAAGATGCCAACCCGGCCAGTTCATTATTTTAAGAGTGAATGAACTCGGCGAAAGAATCCCCTTAACCATTGCTGACTTTGATCGAAAACAGGAAACTATTACCATAGTTTATCAAATAGTAGGCTACACCACAGCATTGCTGAGCAACTTAAAAGCAGGCGATTCTTTAGTAGACCTGGTAGGCCCTTTAGGGCAGCCTAAACCCTTTAATAATTTTAAAAGGGTTTTAGGAATTGGCGGTGGAGTTGGAACAGCTCCCTTATACCCCCAGCTTAAGCAATTGTTTAAGCATGGTGTTGAAATAGACACTGTAATAGGCGCCAGGAGTTATGAATTACTTGTCTTAGAAGATGAGCTGAAAAATATTTCAAACAGGCTGTTTGTAGTAACCGATGATGGTTCGAAAGGTAGCAAAGGTTATGTAACAGATAAACTTAAAGAACTGCTTGAATGTGGAGAAGAATATGATGAAGTCATAGCTATCGGGCCATTAGCAATGATGGAAGCAGTTGTGGCCATAACTAAGTCTTTAGATATTCCGACAAGTGTTTCGTTAAACCCCCTGATGATCGATGGTACCGGAATGTGCGGAGGCTGCCGGGTTACCATTGCTGGCGAGGTTAAGTTTGCCTGTATCGACGGTCCGGACTTCGATGGCTTTTTAGTTGATTTCCGAGAATGCATTGCCAGACAGAATTACTACAGAGCAGAGGAACACGAATGTAAATTAGCTTTAAAAGGCAGTATTGAACATGAAAAGAATAAGAATTAAGATGAATGAGCAGCCAGCTATTGAAAGAATAGAAAACTTTTCAGAGGTGGCCTTAGGATATACTGAAGAACAGGCTCAAACAGAGGCTGCCAGGTGTTTAAGATGCCCGACCCAGCCTTGTGTTAGCAGCTGCCCGGTTAATGTCCCCATACCTGGATTCATCACTGAAATTTTGAACAATAATTACGATAAAGCTTATCAACTGATTGCTGGCGAGAATTTTCTACCTGCAATCTGTGGCAGAGTGTGTCCTCAAGAGCAGCAGTGTGAAGCGAGATGTGTAAAAGGTGTAAATGCTGAACCTGTAGCTATCGGGAGCTTAGAGCGATTTATAGGAGACTGGAGCTTAAATCAACAGCATACTGTTAAAGCCAGCAAAAGCAAACATAAAGTAGCTGTATTGGGCTCAGGTCCAGCTGGTTTGGCCTGTGCAGCAGAGCTCGCCAGGGTGGGTATAGAGGTTTCTGTTTACGAAGCCCTACATGCCCTGGGGGGAGTGTTAAGGTATGGAATTCCAGAATTTAGGCTGCCTAAACACGTATTAGATACTGAGATAGACAAGCTAAAAAGGCTTGGAGTTAAGTTTTATACGAATGTTTTAATTGGCAATTCTTTGACTGTTGAGGATTTATTGCAGGAGGGTAACGAGGCAATTTTTGTAGGCTCAGGAGCAGGGCTGCCCAGATTCTTAGGTATACCAGGCGAGAATCTCAACGGAGTTTATTCAGCTAATGAGTACCTGACCAGGGTTAACCTAATGAATGCCGGGCGATTTCCCTCATCGCCTACCCCTGTAAAAAGCGGCAATGAGGTCATTGTTGTTGGCGGTGGCAATGTTGCATTGGATGTTGCCAGGGTTGCCAAACGACTGGGTGCAGCTAACGTGACCATAGTTTACCGGCGAAGTATGAAAGAGCTTCCTGCCAGGAAGGAAGAAATAATTCACGCTCAAGAGGAAATGATTAATTTTAAACTGCTCTCTCAACCAATAGCTGTTACAGGCGAGAACAGTGAAGTCACTGGTATGGAGTGCCTGAGCATGGAATTGGGAGAGCCGGATGAATCAGGCAGGCGGAGGCCTGTGGCCATAGAAAACAGCAATTTTATATTAAAGGCAGATGTTGTGATAGTTGCTGTTGGCCAAACACCCAATCCTTTATTTATCAAAAACACCCCAGAGTTGGCAGTTAACAAATGGGGAGGCATAATAGTTGACCAGTCCACAATGTCAACATCAATTGATAAAGTATATGCTGGTGGAGATGCAGTAACAGGTGCTGCAACCGTAATATCTGCCATGGGCGCCGGAAAAAGAGCTGCTCAGTCAATTGTCAGAAGAATCATGTGATTATCTAAGCTCAATTCTGGAAGCCACGATATAATGTAACTTTTCGTCGTTTATTTTACGCTAAAAAATTTGTGTTACAGAATAACACTTCATTAAGCGAGGTTGTAATTGAGAAATCAGCCAGCAACCAGAAAAACAACTGCCCCACAACTGCCAAACAATTGCCCTACGATCGCCCAACAATCGTTAAAAGGTTCAGCTATCGTTTTAGCAATTGCCCCAGCCATTGTTCAGCTATTGTAGAAACCCAACTGCACCACGCTTGACGAAGGCAAGCCCAAACCAATTGCGCAGCAATTCCACCCCGTTTACGAAGTAAACCCACCACGAGGCTGTATTATCCAGATGAACTATGTGATTGATATTTAAGGAAAATAGTTTTTTAATATGACAAGCAGTTGTCTGGTATAATATGTTCTAATTAAACTGTCTGCATTTGAGACCAGTTTACTAGAATGATAAAATTGTAACTAGAGGTGAATATTATGATAGAAATTCCAGAATCAATTGTATTGGCTGACCAACTTAATCGAACAATTAAAGGCAAGACCATCAAAGATGTTGTTGTTAACAACAATCCCCATAAATTTGCCTGGTTTACTGAAGATCCAAGTGATTATAGTATATTGCTCAAGGGCAAAGTAATTGGAGAAACTAAGGCGTATGGAAGCAGGGTTAATATTGAAGCGGAGAACACCATAATAGACCTGTGTGAAGGCATCAACGCCAGGTATGTTGAAGATTTCAAAAAACTGCCTAAAAAGCATCAGCTCCTGCTTGAATTTGAAGACGGCAGCTATTTAGCCTGTTCAGTTCAGATGTATGGAGGGTTGTTTGTCTTTGAAAAGGGGAGCTTTGATAACCCCTATTATCTCGTATCACTGAGAAAACCATCTCCGTTGAGTGAGGAATTTAATGAAGAGTATTATCAATCGCTCTATCAAGAGGTAAAACCTACCATGTCTGCCAAGGCGTTTTTAGCTACAGAGCAACGCATACCTGGGTTGGGTAATGGCTGTCTGCAAGATATATTATTCAATGCCTTAATCCACCCCAAGCGAAAAATTGGAACACTTTCAGCAGAAGATAAATCGTTACTTTTTAAATCCATTAAAGCTACACTGCAAAGAATGGCTGATCAAGGCGGACGGAATACCGAAAAAGACCTCTTTAGTGAAAAGGGCGGGTACCAGACTATTTTGAGTCGCTTTACAGTAGGCAAAGAATGCCCGGCATGCGGCGATTTAATTAAGAAGGCCAGTTATTTGGGCGG
>JANQLZ010000051.1 GCA_028280325.1 Bacillota bacterium | reverse complement strand
CGATATCCTATTTAATTACCCCAATACAAAAACTAAAACCGATATTAAGAAAAACGCTGCTGCCCAAAGCATGCTTTCAATAGAGGTTTTGCCATTGGTCCTTAAGTAATGATTAATTGCCTGAAGCATCGGCTTCAGCTCTCTTTTATGGGGCCTGGAGCCTTTTAGTCGGATTGAGTTTTTATTATATGCCAGCTCAATATTATGATCTTGCACAACGTATTTTTTTATTATTGATTGGATTTCCGCAAAGTTTGCATTGGTCACATTTAGTATTCTGTAAGAATAAGACGCCTTGAAATATCGATAGATATACGGAATAAATACCATACTTATTGAGACCCAAAATGCTGCCTCACTTCTATTAAAGACGATAATCCCTAAAACTAATAAATCATAGAAGCCGGATGATTTCTCAATATTATTGCGCCTGAGAGCTGTTAAGAGAGCATCTATATTTAAGATAATTAGAAAAATTATTATGAAAATACTTCTTTGCATTCTTGTTCTGTAAGTCATTATATAGCTACCTTGGTATCTTTGATCAAAAGTACTGTGGGGCAGCATTAATACCCCATCCCAGACCGCTTTAGGTGAGATTGGGTCAAACCTTTTAGAGCTGAAATAGGCAATGTCCTGATTAGTAAATACTGGGTCGTCATATGATAAAAACCCTGCTTGATCATTTGACTCTTCGACAATAACTTTATAGAGATTGTTTTTCATCTTAATATCTTTTAGATCAAAACTACCTTTACGATTTGTACCCCGGGCAAATCCAATTACTAAACAGTAGGTGTCATTCTTGGCATATTCACTGATTTTAGACAAATATTCCCCTGTCCAAACCAAATGGCTGCCCATAATTCTCTGTTTTTGAATGTGATATGCTCCCATGTTAAGGAGAACTTTGCCTTCTACATTTTTTAAATGCTGATCAACTACTTTTTTAATGTGTTCTTCTCTTTCGTAATACCGTTGCTCAACTTGGCCATCTGCTATTAACTTTCTACACTGATAGCTTATTATTTCAACATCTATTAGTTCTCTTAGCCTATTATACCATTTATTGGTTAGGGATTGTCTATGTTTAGGATTATTAAGCTCCTGCTGATACTCTTTTAAATGGGCCAGATATTCATCACCATTTGACTCTAAACTTGCTGAAATTAATCCTTCTAAGAGATCTGAATCAAGGTAGTTGCCCATCAATGTTAAAGAGTTGATGAACATTTGCTTTCTATGGTTAATGTCAATAGTGTGGATATCTATTCTATCTCCATCAGCCAGATTTAAATTATAATCCCGTATTTTATTTAGATTTATCAATGTCATAACATACTTATACTTTTCATCATCACTAAATTCAGGTAATAGTCCGTTAACATAGTCTTCAAAAATCCAGCTGTAGGCCTGCGGTGTTTCAAGCAACAACGTTTTGAATCCCTGCTTTTTATGAAGCTCTATTGCCAGATGCGAAAGAAAATCATAATACTCTTTAATGTAATGAGTTTCACCTGTCATCACTACTTTGTACTGGGCCAGTTTTTCAAGCATCTCAGACGGTAATTCGTCTTTATCATCAAAAACTACAATATCTCTTTCTACAATTCTGGAGAGATCATCATATGACATGGTATTTTTAAGTTCATATTCTCTGGTAAAAGTGTAGATTGAGATTATTAGAATTACTGTTAATAGAATTAGGATATACTTTTTCTTTTTCAATAGGTTTACTCCTTTACATCATACCAGTCTGGGCATAATTTTTGAGAGGTGTGTTATCAGGTATCGTTCTGATAATATTTGTCAAGCTCCCATTTTTGGGGGTTAGTATCTATGTAATGCCAGATTTTCTGGTAGTCTTGCTGGTTACGGATTATGTGGTCATGGTAGTTTCGTTGCCACAGTTTTTGGTATTTGGTGTTACTTAGTTTATTGAAACGTTTTGTTGTATATGATTTCAATTGACCAACAACGTTTGGTAGGGGCAGGTTTCCAGGCCTGCCCGGTGGACTATCTGATTCAATGATTACAATAAAATGGATATGGTTTGGCATAATAATATATTTATCAATCAGTATATTATCGTAATTTAAATTTATGTAATTAATGCATTGTTCTATTTCTAATCCGATATCAGTTAATTCCATACCAGGGATGGCTTGGAAACCACCCCCTACAACACGGGCGAACACCAGGTTCGTCCCTTGTATTTATAGAATTGTCGATAATATATTAACTGATATTGAAAAATAGCTTATTGATATGGCCAGGCCTAACCAAAACACAGCAAAGGATTTGTAAAACTTTTTGCTCTTGTTAACAGGATTGGCAGCTCTTAAAGCCTGACTGATAAAGATTGGCGCTGTACCTATCAGTGTTATCAGCAAAACATAATAGATGATTCCCGAGACCCCTAATTGGATGCTGTTCATTTCGCTCAACCCAATAATTGAACTAAATATGATTCCAATAATCAACGGAAAACAAATTATCATCAACCAGACGAGAGTCCTTCTAAAGAACCTGTAACGCTTGGTCGTATCGTTTTCTTTTAACATTCTCAAGACCTCTGCCACCAGTGCATTAGCTAATGGAAATGCCAGTATTACCATTAATAATACAATGATGCTGTTTAGAGAAAGCAGAGCATAGATCAACATATCGAGTAAATTCATTTTTATCACCACTAGATTGTTTTTTTAATTCTTAGGTTTCTTTATTATTTTGAATGATAAGAATATTTGTTGTCAATATATCCTCATGATTAATTGTTATTAGCATTCCAGGTAATATTTATCAAGCTCCCATTTCTGGGGGCTAGTATCTATGTAATGCCAGATTTTCTGGTAGTCTTGCTGGTTACGGATTATGTGGTCATGGTAGTTTCGTTTGGAGTAATCGTAATGTTTTAACCTGGTTTGTTTTCTACTTGATTTGTTCATTTTAACTACCTATTACATCCGATAATACTCACTGGAAAACACCAGGGTCTCTCCTACCAAGCGAGAATTTAGCACACCGTAACATAAATCACATAAACAGTACAATTTACTGTATTATAACTATTTTTTAGCAACAATAAAAGACCCCTAACTCATTTTTATTAGAGGTCTTTTTGTTTTATAATGAATAATTACTCAACTGTCACACTCTTAGCCAGGTTCCTCGGACGATCCGGATTGTTGCCCCGCAGTACTGCCGCATGATAGGAAAGCAGCTGCAGTGGGATTATGCTTAAGATCGGCGATAAATACGATGACACTTTGGGTATAGGAATCAGGGTATCAGCAATATCCTGAGCCTGTTCAGGTTTATCTGTAACCAGAATTATGCTGCCGCCACGGGCTTTAACTTCCATAATACTGCTGTGCATTTTATCCCGAATACTGTCCTGAGTTACAGCGGTCACAATTGGAGTTCCATCCTCGACCAAGGCCAGAGCCCCGTGCTTTAACTCCCCGGCAGCTTTAGCTTCCGCATGAATGTAGGAGATCTCCTTTAACTTCAGTGCTCCTTCCAGAACCACGGCGTAATCCAGCAGCCTGCCAATAAAGAAGCAGTTACCTTTGTTCTTCATTAGCTCTGCTACCTGAATGATTTTCTGTTCCTGTTGCAGCAATTCCGAAGCGTAGCCACTGAGTTTGGGAATATCGGCAACAATTTCACTGGCATCGAATTCTACATTTCGCAGCTGAGCCAGGTACAACGCCATCAGCATCAACAAAACGAGCTGGGAAACATAGGCTTTAGTTGAGGCCACACCTATCTCCGGGCCAGCATGTAGATAAGTTACTGCATCACATTCTGCGGCGATGCTGCTGTTGACCACATTGACTATACCGATAACCGGAACGCCCTTCTGTTTTGCCAAACGCACTGCTGCCAGGGTGTCAGCTGTTTCACCAGATTGACTAATGACCAGTACCACATCTTTATCCCCCATTAAAGGGTTGCGGTACCTGAATTCGCTGGCAATATCTGCTTCCACCGGTATACTGCAGAGGTTCTCCAGAAGATACTTGCCGACAAGGCCAGCATGATAGGATGTACCGCAAGCAACAATATTGATTTTTCTGGCCTGTCTCAGAGTTTCAGCAACATCATCGAATTCCGGCAAGGATATCGTGCCATCTTTAGCAAAACGTCCTCTTAAGGTGTTTTCAATGACCTCAGGCTGCTCATCAATTTCCTTGCGCATATAGTGATCAAAACCACTGCGCTGAGCCTCATCAATATCCCAGTCGATTTCCTGGATTTTTTTATCTATCTTTTCTCCGGAGGCAATTACAAAGGCCTCGGCACTTTCAGGGGTTATTACTGCCATTTCACCGTTTTCTAACCGCCAGTATTTTTTTGTGTATTTAACCAGAGCTGAAGGATCTGAAGCCAGTATTTTTTCTTTGTTACCTAAACCAATCAGCAACGGTGTTTCCTGTCTTACAGCCACTATTTTGTCTGGCTCATGGATACTGACGACAGCGATAGCATAGGCCCCTACGAGCTGCTGAGCAACACTGCGAACGGCTACATACAAATCGCCTTGATACGCTTCTTCAACCATATGCGCTATTACTTCGGTATCAGTTTCAGAAGTAAAGTAATGTCCATTTTTTTGCAACCGGGCCTTCAGTTCAGCATAATTCTCAATAATCCCATTATGAATTACTGCAAAATCGCTGTCGCAACCGGTATGCGGATGGGCATTGGCATCAGATGGCTTGCCATGAGTCGCCCATCTGGTGTGAGCTATGCCGCAGTTACCCAGAGAATCTTCTTTCTTTAGCTGCTCTTCCAGTCTGGCAACCTTGCCTTCCTTTTTAATAACCTTCAGCTTATCATCTTTTAACACGGCAATGCCTGCTGAGTCATATCCTCTGTATTCCAGTAAGTGTAATCCTTCAAGTAATATTTTACCGGCCTGTTGAGGGCCAGTATATCCAACTATTCCGCACAAATTAATGTAACCTCCTGATGTTCTACCATCTGGTCAGTTTTATGCTGCAGTTACCTACAGTTTTGTCTGCCTTTAACGGGTATGGCAACCCGGAGGGCACCCGCCGATTTTTCGATTAACCCTCTCCTCGTCAACTCAATAAAAGAGTCCGGGCGCTTAAGTATCATCAGATGATACTATATTATCCACTAACCTTTCTAACCACTTCAGCTATCAGTTCAGCAGTTTCGTTAGCCAGATCTTTGCTTTCTGCTTCAACCATAACGCGAATTAACTGCTGGGTTCCCGATGGCCGCAAAACAATTCGGCCTTGACCAAATAACTGTTGTTCTACTTTTTGCTTTGTTGCCAGCAACTGCTCATTAGCCATGGTTCGTTCTTTGTCTGCCACCTCTACATTGATCAGGCATTGAGGAAAGACTTCCATACCCCGACAAAGCTCAGATAATGGCTTGCTGCTTTGCTTAACCACTGCTGCCAACTGCAGGCCGTTTAACATTCCATCTCCTGTAATAGCCCAGTTACTATTAATAATATGTCCTGATTGCTCACCTCCTAAATTTATTTGCTGGCTAGTCATTTGCTCGCAAACATAACGATCCCCAACCTTAGCCCGAATCAGGCTGAGGCCCTGTTTCTGCAGTGATTTTTCTAAACCCATATTGCTCATTACTGTGCCAACAACTGCCGGGGATGTCAATTTTCCAGTTTGGTGCAAATGTGTTGCCAGAATATATAAGATATAATCACCATCGACAACATTGCCGCAGTTGTCAATTGCAATTAATCTGTCTGCATCGCCATCAAAAGCCAGACCTAAATCAGCCCGCTGCTTTATTACCTCCCGCTGTAATACCTGGGTATCAGTTGAGCCGCAGTTGACATTAATTTTATAACCATCCGGCTCACCGTTTATCACCACTACATTTGCGCCTGCCAAAGTGAATATTTTGTGCACCCAGGGTGCTGCCGAGCCATAGGCTGCATCGCAGACTATGTTTATATTATGCAAAGAAAGTGGTAATAGTTTTATTAAATGCTCCATGTATTGCTCAATTAACTGATTGTTAGTCGTGGGAACTGGCAGTTTTGTTCCGACAGGACGGCTTTGGATTTCTCCTCCCTCTAATATCCTCTGCAACTCCTGCTCTATACTAAGCTCTATTTTATCAGCCAGTTTGTGTCCTGTACTGCTAAATATTTTTATACCGTTGTCGGGGACCGGATTATGTGAAGCAGAAATCATTATGCCAAAATCTGCTTGAGTATGTGCTGTTAAATACGATACAGCAGGGGTTGGCACAACACCTAAGCTAACTGTTTGCCGCCCTGCAGAGGTTATCCCGGCAGTTAATGCCGATTCCAGCATTGGGCCTGATATTCTACTGTCTCTGCCTATTATTATAAAGCCTGCTTCGGTCCGGGGCAAAATACTTGCCGCTGCCTGCCCGAGTGCCAGTACAAATTCAGGCGTGAGCAGTGAGCCATTTGCCACACCACGCACGCCATCAGTTCCAAAGTATTTCCTATTCACCAAACAGATACCTCCTAGTTTATTCAAACACTACAGTCACCTTCTGATACTCTTGAATGCCCGGCTCTAAATTGTCCGGATAGATAACTGCAACCTCAATCTCTTCACCTTTTTTTACATTCTCAATGTCTATTTCTGCTGTAAACAGCTCCGATAAAAGATCCAGTTCAGCCTTTGGACCCAACACTGCAACCCTGTCCGGCTCAATTTTATAGCTTATATCGTCTGGCAATTCTCCAGTGAATGTGGCACTGACAGGAAGCGTCTTGCGATAATTAACTGCCAAACTGACATTAACATTTTGCTTAATTGAAACATTGCTAATAGTTTTATTGTAAATATCCCTTGCTTCAGGAACCAAATTCTCTGCATTTACCCCTAACATCTCCATATTGTAGGGTATAACTATTCTGCTGATATCCTCAAGCGCACTGCTGGCCCCCTCTACAGTAACCTTGGGGGGATCAAAGGTTACTTTCTCTATCACTAATTCTGTGGGCAATTCGTTTAAATACTCAATCTCCACAGACTTCTCTTCACTCTGCCACTTGTCGATAATAATGTCTATTTCACTGGGGCTGATACTCTGCAATTGAATCCCCCTGGGCAACTGGGGAACTAAAACAACAGTGTGTTTGCCATCGGTATACTCGGTAAGATCCAAATTTATTTTTATATCTCCACTTTGAATAGTGCTCAATTTGTCATAAAGGCCACGCACACTGACATCGACATATTGATCGGTGATCGCCGTAACAATATAATTGCTATTGGTCTCCCAGTTTACTTCTATGTCTTTAAATATCTGAACCCCTACATCAACAGCTACCGGCTGCTGTGCTTTAACATATACCCATAAAATAAGCGATAAGACAATGGCAAGAATCTTAAGTACTGAGTTTTCTGAAATCTTTATCTGTTTATTTTTCATCAGTAGCATTCCTCCAAAGCTTATCAAATCTACGCTCCTGATGCTCGGGAATTAAATGGCGGTGCAATAATTCAGCTAAGGTTTTAGTGTCAATATAGCGTTTGAGCTTTCCGTCAATGGCTAACGAGATTCCACCTGTTTCTTCCGAGACAACTATAGCTAAAGCATCTGAATTTTCAGTTATGCCCAGGGCAGCCCGATGTCGGGTTCCTAACTCTGTACTGAGATTGGTATTTGAAGTTAAAGGTAAATAACATGCGGCAGCCACAACCCGGCCTTTTCTGATCATTACGGCCCCATCATGCAGCGGTGTTTTAGGGATAAATATATTGATCAGCAGTGAACTGCTGACTAGGCTGTCAATGGGTATGCCTGTTTCCATATAATCACGCATACCTGTTTCTCTCTCCCACACGATTAAGGCACCTATTTTATTCTTGGATAAGATAACAGCTGCTTTGGCGACCTCTTCTATCGCCTCAGAAATACCGGTATCGGGCCTGGTCCTAAAACTCTGGGGCAAAATCAGGCCGGTTCTGCCAAATTGCTCTAAAGCCCGACGCAGCTCCGGCTGAAAAAGTATTACTAAAGCCAAAAGACCTACTGTCCAGACATTGTTTAATATCCAGCTTAAAGTGGTTAATTTGACAACCTCACTCAGAACTGTAATTATAGCTAAAGCCATTATTCCCTTGATCAGAGCTACAGCCCTGGTTTGCTTAAAAACAAGCATAATTCTATAGATTACATAAGCTACAATCACTATGTCTAAAAAGTCTATAATTGAGAAATTTCTAAATATGCCGTATAAAAATTCTAAAACCATAGTTTCGCCCCTACCACATATAATATGCCCTTATATATTAACACTATTAGTGCTAACTTAAAAGCTAAGCTAAAATATTATTCGTCTAATATTTCACCGCTTGAGGATACGGTTCAACAGTTCTGAAACCCCTTTTTCCGGATTATGCGGATTTTGAGGATGATCTTCAGACTCCTTCTCAATCGTTTCTATGATTACATCGACTATGCCTTCTACTCCACCGTGTTCTTTAACCTTCTCTAAGGTGTCTCTTGTTACAGTACTCTTGATTAAGGCATAGGTCAAATCAAAGACGTTTTCATCTATTTCCAGCCCCTGTTGCCAGGCCACTGCGGCCTGTTCCCACTGCCCCAACAAAGCATAGGCGCAGCCTGAAAGAATATATACCAGTGGATTATTTTGTTGAATTCGTGCAGCATGGTGAGCTTGTTCCAGGGCCTCTTCAGGTTTATTCATCTTTAAAAGTATTTCGGCCAGATTGCCAATAATTGCAGCATTATCTGGGGCTTGCTTCTTAGCTCTGTTCATCAGCTCGTATGCTTTTTCATACTCGCCTAAAACTACATAGGCAGATCCGCTGCTGACAATGGCCGGCAGATAATCAGGTTTAGCCTTTAATGTTTTTTCCCAAGCCTTAATCGCCCGAGCACAAAACCCATGATCGTAAAACAACATACCGATATTATAGCTGGCATATAGGTTGCTGGGGTCGATAGCCAAAACCTGTTCCCAAGCTCTGATGGCCTCCTCAATTTGGCCTACCCGGGCATAAGCCTCACCCAGGTTAACCCGGATGTTTATATCTGTTAAACCACCGACTAATGCTTTTTCAAAATTCTCAATAGCACGGTCTGCTTGATTTAAGCCTAAATGGGCCAGACCAGCATTGTAATAAATTGAAGGGTCCTTACTGCCCAATTTTAATTCTTTCTCACAATACTCTAAAGCCTTTTTCATTTCATTGGTGTGGAGATACAGCATACTTATCTCATGCAGAACCCGGATATCATCTTTATCTATGGCCAACAGTTTATGAAGGGTGGCTAAAGCCTCTTTGTACTCTCCTTTTAAGGTGTAAACTCGAGCCATATTTTGATATATTACTTTTAAAGATCGATTAGGATTATACCGGTCTGCTTTTTTTAGATGCATGATTGCCGCGTCATACAATTTTTTTGAGGCGTAAGCTTTGGCAATGGAGAAATGGGAAAATACATTTCTTTCATCTAATTTAATTACCTGCTTCCACTCTGCTATAGCTTTATCTATTTCGCCCTTTTCGGCATAGGCAGTGCCTCGGTGATAATGAGAGCTTATGGCCTGCCGGCCGGTTAAAAACTTGAGGCTCTGTGATAAATGCTGTAAAGCTGTATCCCATTCCTGTAAATGCATATGGGCAACACCCAGATCATGCCAGTAAAGAGCGTTATCCGATTCCTGTTCTAATTTACTTTTTAGTTCTTCAACGATTTTGTACAATTCTTGGCGTGAAATCTTCTGCATGCTATATCCTCCTACAAGGCTCTATCAAGGCTCTATATACAATATTAGTTGTTTATTAGTAAATTCCTGCCTTGCTACAATAACATTCAATATTCAGTTTTATCAATGAGATCGGCGCTAGGCAACAATACCCAATTTTGCTGAAAAGGCACCCATCCAGAGCTCGCTTTATTCCAAAGATGTATTATATCATATAAATATATCGCCATTGATTATATATTTCCCAAATAAACGGCAACTTTAACATCTCAGCAAAAAATTTTGTAAAAGCACGGACAAATTACCGCCCTGATTTCTACACCTTGAATTTTTGAACGCTCGTCTCAATTAAAAAAGCACGGCGTTTCAGGCCGCACTATTTTAATTATCCCACAGCAAAGGTCATTTCCGCAGTGGCGACTATTTTTCCATTAACTTTGGCAACCCCACTGCCGATACCTACTGGCCCTTTCATTGCAGATAATTCGGTTATCAGTTCCAGCTTATCACCGGGTACTACTTTATGTTTAAAACGGGCTTTTTTTATGCCACCGAAATAGGCTATTCTTCCCTGATACTCAGGAAGACTTAACAGAGCTACCGCACCAGTCTGGGCTAAAGCCTCGACAATCAATACCCCAGGCATAACCGGCTCTTGGGGAAAATGACCTTTAAAATAGTACTCATCTTCACTGACCAGCTTCTCTGCTACTGCCCGTCGCCCTGGCTCCAATTCATTAATCGCGTCAATCAACAGGAAAGGATCTCTATGGGGAATTATCTGCTTGATCTGTTCTTGATTAAGCATCCTCTTCCTCCCATCGTTTAAATACCAACGTTACATTGTGGCCGCCAAATCCCAGCGAGTTAGACAAAGCGTACTTAATATCAGCTTTTCTGAATTGGCCCGGTATATAATCCAAATCACACTCGGGGTCGACCACTTTATAGTTGATAGTTGGCGGTAAAACTCCTTCTTTCAGAGCGTGCAGGCAGATTATTGCTTCAGCAGCTCCGGCAGCACCCAGCAAATGTCCTGTCATTGATTTGGTAGAGCTGATAGGTATATTATTAGCCTTATCCCCAAAAACCTTTTTGATCGCGATTGTCTCCAGGCGATCGTTAAGAGCGGTGCTTGTTCCATGAGCATTTATATAACCAATTTCTTCAGGCCTGATCCCGGCGCTCTGCAGGGCCAGCCTCATTGAGTTAGTGGCACCCTCTGCTTCAGGTGAAGGGGCGGTGATATGGTAGGCATCTGCTGTAGTGCCATATCCGATAACCTCACCGTAAATTTTAGCCCCTCTGTTTTGGGCATGTTCAAGTGACTCTATCACCAAAGCTGCTCCTCCTTCACCGATGACAAAACCATTTCTTTCGGCATCGAATGGAATTGAAGCTCGCTCCACATCATCGCCAGCATACAGGGCTTTCATTGAGGCAAATCCTGCTACTGCCAGCGGGGTAATAGTTGCTTCTACTCCTCCGGCAACCACAACATCAGCTACCCCAGCTTTAATCTTACACATTGCTTCGCCGATAGCAGTGTTGCCGCTGGCGCAGGCTGTTTGCACAGAGACATTATGTCCCTTCAGATTAAGAGCAATAGCAATGTATCCGGCAGCCATGTTAATAATACTCATTGGAATAAAGAAGGGAGAAACCCTCCTTGGTCCAAAGTCTCTTAATCGATTGGTCTCTTTCTCAATTGTCGACAATCCTCCAATTCCACTGCCAAAGATCACGCCAGCACGGTACTCATCTGGCGGGCAATCATCTAATCCCGCATCCTTCCAGGCATCTTTGGCAGATGCGATTGCAAATTGGCAAAAACGGTCCATACGTTTGGCTTCTTTTCTGCCAATGTACTTCTGGGAATCAAAATCTTTTACCTCTGCAGCTACCTTTATCGGGAAATCAGTTATATCAAAACTCTCAATAAAGCCGATTCCACTCTTGCCATTCTTTATCGATTGCCAAAAATCTGATAATGTATTTCCTACTGGCGAAATGACTCCCATGCCAGTTACAACAACTCTTTTATCCATAATTAACCTCCTACATTACCATTCCACCATCTACTACCAATACCTGCCCAGTTATATAGGATGACTCCTCAGTAACTAAAAAGCCCACTGCTTTAGCAATATCTTCTGGCTTTCCATAGCGTTTCAGAGGAATATTGCTCAGCATTCCCTCTTTTACTGTTTCAGATAATACCTCTGTCATCGCTGTTTCAATAAAACCTGGGGCAATAGCATTTACTCGTACCCCTCGGGAGGCCAGCTCTTTTGCAGCGGATTTTGTCAATCCTATTAAGCCAGCTTTGGAAGCAGAGTAGTTTGCCTGACCAGCGTTGCCGGTAATCCCGACAACTGAGGCAATGTTTACAATTGCCCCACTTCTTTGTTTTAACATTATTCTGCTAACATGTTTCAGACAATTGAAAGCACCTTTAAGGTTTACCGCAACCACCGAGTCAAATTCCTCTTCACTCATGCGCATCAGTAAATTGTCTCTGGTGATGCCGGCATTATTGACTAAAACATCTATCTGACCAAAATGTTTTTTTGTTTCTTTTATCATGCTCTCAGCATTTTCAAAGATACTGATATCGTTGTTAAATACCAGATACTCTGAGCCATGCTCCTTAACTGCTACAACTGTCTCTAAAATATCCTCATCTTTACCATAAAAGTTAAGCGCTAAATTCAGGCCCAGACGGCTCAAGTGAATGGCAATAGCCTGGCCAATGCCCCGACTTGCCCCCGTTACGACAGCAACTTTTTTCATTTTACATGGCCTCCAGCGTTTCAACTGCAGTGTTAAGGGTTTCCAGGTCATAGACATTTAAGACTTTTGCACTTCTGTCTATCCTACGCATAAATCCCTTTAAGGTCTTGCCCGGTCCAATCTCAATGAACGTGTCGAAACCATCATTGAGCAGAGTTCGCATAGATTTCTCCCATTCTACTGTCTTGCAAACCTGATCAGCTAACAGGTCAGGTATTTCCGCAATATTAGTAATGTACTCTCCAGTAACACTGGAAACAATAGGTATTTCAGCTTCTTTTACGATCTCGTTTTGCAGTTCCTGAGCCAACTGTATTTTTGCAGGCTGAAGCATAGAGGTATGAAATGGGGCACTTACTGCTAAAACAACTGCCTTTTTAGCTCCCATTTCAGTGGCCAGCTGACAGGCTTCTTCAATTGCCTCCACTTCTCCGCCGATTACTATCTGACCGGGACAGTTAAAGTTAGCCGGCTCGGCAATACCATCTACCTGCTGGCAAATCTGTTTGACCTGCTCCTCACTTAGACCTATAATCGCAGCCATTGTACCTTTGCCCAGTGGTACGGCTTCCTGCATAAATTTACCACGTTTTTCAACCAGTTTAACTGCTTCTTCAAAATCCAATACTCCAGAAGCGACTAATGAACTGTATTCTCCCAAACTCAATCCAGCAGTAGCATCTGGTTTTATTCCACGCTGACTGAGGGCCTCCCACAGTGCAGTGCACACCGTCAACAATGCCGGCTGAGTAATTTCTGTTTTCTTCAGTTCTTCTTCAGGGCCATTAAAACAAATTTCTGAAAGCGGATATTTTAAGGCCTGGTCGGCATTTAAAAACACTTTTTTACTCTCTTCCAGGTTTTGAAAGATTTCCTGTCCCATGCCGACATATTGAGCTCCCTGTCCTGGAAATATTACTGCTACTTTTCCCATTCTATTACCTCCATAACATTTGATAGTATTTCAGGAACTCCACCAACTATGTCCTCTATGATTTCCTTGACACTTTCCTGCTTGCACACTAATGCTGCAATCTGTCCAGCCATCGGTGATCCGTAGTCCATATCACCCTCTTTGACAGCCAAACGCAATTTTCCTTCACCAAGTTTATGCAGATCTTCGGTGCTGGCACCCTCTTTTTCCAGCCTGAGAAATTCCCTGGCCAGCTTATTTTTTAGTGTTCTTATCGGATGCCCGGTACTTGTGCCGGTAATAACCGTATCACGATCACGGGCTTTGATAACTTTATTTTTATAGTTTGGATGAATATTGCACTCATCTGCAACTAAAAAACGGGTTCCAATCTGCACTCCTGTCGCCCCTAAGGCTAATGCCGCTAAAAACCCACGACTGTCGGCAATACCTCCGGCTGCTATCACCGGCAAGCTAACTGCATCAACAATCTGGGGAACTAAAGCCATTGTAGTCAGAGATCCAATATGGCCTCCGGCTTCCATGCCCTCACATATCAGAGCATCAGCACCCTTTTGCTCCAGTCTTTTAGCTAAGGCAACAGAAGGGACTACAGGTACTACTCTGATACCTGCTTCCCTCCACATATTTATATAGCTGCCGGGGTTTCCAGCTCCTGTTATAACCACATCAACTTTTTCATCACATATTACCTGGGCAACCTCTGCAGCATGCGGGCTAAGCAGCATAATGTTGACACCCAGCGGCTTATCAGTCAGCCGCTGGGCTTTTTTTATTTCTGAGCGTACCCACTCAGGCTCTGCATTACCGGCCGCAATTACTCCTAAGCCTCCAGCGTTGGATACTGCAGAAGCTAAATTCGCCTCAGATATCCAAGCCATGCCACCCTGAATAATTGGGTACTTAATATGCAGAAGCTCGCATAGTTTGTTTACTTGCATTTTTTTCACCAGTTATTATTTTTTTGCTTCAATGTAGGATACTAAATCTTGAACTGTCTTAACGTTTTGAATGTGTTCTTCTTCAACCGAAACCCCAAAGGTTTCCTCTACACTCATCACAATTTCAACAATGTCCAGTGAATCGGCGTCTAAATCATCCTGAATATTACTTTCCAGTTTCACCTCATCTTCACTAACACCCAGATTTTCCACTAACAGTTTACGTACTTGTTCAAATATCATTTTAATGACTCCTTATTTTTTTTATTATAATTAATTAGATTTTTTGATTTGTTAATTACAGCTCAACTAACACCGCCCCCCAGGTCAGTCCTCCTCCGAAGCCAACCATTATAATTTTATCTCCTTTATTTAATAAGCCTTGTGATAACATCTCATTAAAAGCTAATGGAATTGTTGCTGCTGAAGTGTTTCCTAAGCTCTCTATATTTCGGTAAAACTTCTGTTTGTCTACCCTCATTTTTCTGGCGACAAAATCTATTATTCTAGTGTTAGCCTGGTGCGGAATTACATACTTAATATCGGCAAATTTGCAATTACCATCCTCAAGCACCTTATCAATACTTTTACGCATTGCTTTTACAGCAAACTTAAAAACTTTCTGGCCCTGCATGCTGATAACACTGGCAGCAGGCTGCTCAGAAACAAACGGATTTCGCACTGGAACAGCAGGTATGGTGAGTAGCCCCTCCTTGTCGCCAGCTGAGCCACAGTAACTCGCTAATATTCCTTTGTAATAAGAAGGCTGTAATACTACTGCACCAGCACCATCGCCAAACAAGACACAGGTATTCCGGTCTGTCCAGTCAGTTACTTTGGTTAACACCTCAGCTCCAATTACCAAAGCATTTTTTACTTTGCCATTTTCAATAAAACTAGCTGCTATATTCAGTCCATAAATAAACCCTGAACAACCAGCAGTCACGTCAAAAGCAAACGCTTTTGACGCTCCTAATTCTGCCTGAACCAAGCAGGCAGTTGCTGGTGTGAAACTGTCTGGGGTTACAGTTGCTACTATGATAAGATCCAAGTCAGCAGCCTCTAAATTACTTTGTTTTAAGGCCTGTGCTGCTGCTTTAAGTGCTAGCTGAGAGGTATTCTCCCCGGTAGAAATATATCTGGTTTTTATACCTGTTCTGGTTTTTATCCAATCATCAGATGTATCCACAATAGTAGTTAAGAAGTGGTTGTTGACCTGATTATTAGGAACATAGCCACCCCATCCTGTTATTGCTGCTTTTATCATTTTATTCACCTTTTATTTCATCAATTTCTTCACAGTCTATTTCAAAACCACTAACTTCACGATACTCATTATCAAAAAAGTTTTTTAAATTTCTTAAGCTGCGCATCAATACTACTTTGTCCTGAAGCTTTAATTCATCGGTCATTTGGCTAACCATGCGTTTATGGAACTCAGCATGTATTTGATCAGCCCATTGCCCTTTTTCAGTTAGCTCCAGTAATACTTTTCTACGGTCTTCCTGATCACGATACCGCATCACATAACCTTTTTTTACTAACCGACTAATAGCAGTTGTCAGGGTGCCCAGGGTTATCCGCAGATACTTGGCTACAACTGACATGGTACAGGGTGCTGCTAAACCAACTGCTTCTATAGTATGTATTTCAGTCATCGACAAATTATTTAAACCTGCACTTACCAGAGATCTCTCCTCTATAGCTAAAATTTGGTTGAATAATCTAACCAAATAAGTATTGATTAAATTTATACCACTATTATTATCCATCAAATCACTCCAGCTTATTATTTTTCCAACTTTCACACTTTAATATTTTGCTTAGCGTATCACGTAAAATAAGCTTGCATAAAATAAAAAAGTGTTTTGCTCTTTATGCCTTGTGAAAGCTTAATCTCAATCCTTTACTACCCTGTTTAAGGCAGTGTGAAAGCTGAGTTATTTACAGTGACCATGATTTGAAATTCTAAATGTTTGAACATCAAAGTATTAGGCCAAAAAAATAGACCTGAAAAAAGTCTATAATAATTTATTTGATTTGTCAAGAATCTTAGCGGGCGAATAATCTCGAAAAACCTCAGCTATTTTATATCTTTTTCTGCCACTTATTTTGAGAATTTTGCTAATACATCATCGAGCTTGGGTCTGCCTATTTCTTCGAGCTCATAATACACTCTTAACATGGGTTTATTAACCTTAATTATTCTGGTTAAATCTATTGGAGTTGCTGCCAGAACCAAGTCACAGGGCACTGCTTCTATGGTTTGCTGCAACTCTTTCATTTGCTTTTCTCCATACCCCATAGCTGGCAGTATGTCGGTTATATGACTGTACTTTTCAAAGGTACCTTTAATGGAACCTACTGCAAAGGGACGCGGGTCGATAAGTTCAGCAGCTCCAAATTTGCGGGCTGCAACTACCCCTGCACCGTATCTCATCTCACCGTGGGTAAGCGTCGGGCCATCCTCAATTACCAGTACTTTTTTTCCTCTAATCTGATCCGGGTCTGAGACAAAAATCGGTGAGGCACCATCGATAACTACTGCCTGAGGATTACATCTGTTGATATTTTCTCTGACAATATTTATATCATCAAAACGAGCGGTATCAATTTTGTTTATTAGGCACACATCAGCCAAACGTAAATTTGTTTCACCTGGATAATAGCTAAGCTCATTTCCAGCACGATGGGGATCAACTAAGGTTATCTGCAGATCTGGTTTGTAAAAAGCTGTATCGTTATTTCCGCCATCCCAAACAATTACATCTGCTTCTTTTTCAGCCTCTCGGAGAATTGCTTCATAGTCTACCCCGGCATATACAATTATGCCTTTGTCGATATGAGGCTCGTATTCTTCGCGTTCTTCTATTGTGCACTGATGAAAATCCAGATCAGAATATGAAGCAAATCTTTGAACAGCCTGCTTTACCAGATTACCATAAGGCATAGGATGACGAATAGCTACTACTCTGTGACCCATAGCTTTAAGCCTGTTGCAAACCGCTCTGGTAGTCTGGCTTTTACCTACGCCGGTACGAACTGCACATACAGCGACCACTGGCTTACTAGATTCAACCATTGTTGATAGTGGATTTAATAAGGTAAAATCTGCTCCAGCACTGTTAACTAAAGCGATCCGATGACCTACATAATCATATGGAATATCACTGTAAGAGAATACTACTTCGTCAATGTTATGCTCTTTTATAAGCTTTGGTAACATTTCTTCATCGTAAATAGGAATACCATCAGGGTACAGTTTGCCAGCCAATTCTGCAGGGTACTTTCTACCGTCAATATCCGGTATCTGGGTCGCTGTAAAGGCAACAACCTTGTATTCATCATTGTCTCGATAGCGAACATTAAAGTTATGAAAATCCCTACCGGCAGCTCCCATAATTAAAATCTTTCTCATCACACTACCTCCAAGCTTTTAAATATCTCAATCTACCATTTGTTATAAATATTCAGCAAATTGCATATATATAAATTATGGCAATATTGACATTTATTATATTATACTTCTAAATCCAAAATCCTGCTAAGATTTTCACTTTTTCTTAGTATCTTTATTGATGGATAACATTATTCTGCAACCATGCTAAAATTCCGCTGACAATAGCCCAGGCTATCTTCTTCTGATACTCTTCATCTGCAAGTAGTTTGGCCTCACTTGGATTAGATATAAAGCCTGCTTCGACAATTACACTGGGCATCTGGGCTTCTCTGGTGACATAGTAATTACCGGTATTGCTCAGACGCCGGCCATCGGTGACCATATTTAACTCTCTCTGGATAATGTCTGCCAGGTACTTGCTGTCTGGTTTATTCGAATCGTAAAAAACCTGAGCACCTCGCCACCTGCTGCTGCTGACGCTGTTAATATGAATAGAGACCAGAGCGTTGGCCTTGGCTTTTTCTGCTATCTCCACTCTTTTGGCCAGGTCTAAAGCCCAGCGCTTATAATATGTTATATCGTCGTTTTTTTCCTGTAGAGCTATATCATCGGTCCGTGTGCAAACTGTCATTATGCCACAGGCTCGCAACAGACTGGCTGTGTGCTTACTGATTGCCAGGGTGATATCTTTTTCAAAAAGTCCATTACCGCTACAGCCTGAATCAATACCGCCATGTCCGGCATCAATAACTATTACCATGCTGCCCCAGGTGAATACCTCTCCGGAGACCTGTTTAACATAATAATCATTGGAAAGAACAACCAGCATTAAGGCCATATAAATTATGAACAGTACTTTAACTTTTTTAATCATTTCAGTCACTCCATGAATTATTGCAAGGTGTAAAATTTTTAATAACTCATAGATTTTTATGTTTTACCATGGGAGATTATGATAGCCAGCGTTACCTTATAAACATACAATAAGGGCGAACCCGAGGTTCGCCCGTTACAATTGCCAACCAACCGCCAACCTACTGCCAACCTATTGCCACCTATTGCCCACCTATTGTACCCGGGGGCGTCTGCTTAGGAGACTCAATACATCACTTCAATTTAACTGGATACAGTAAATCCAATTGATGCTCGTCGCTTTCCGGCCAATTCAGATGTGAGTGATAGACAAAATTTAAATGCTCTTCCAGCAGTCCGTACATGCACTTTCCATTATCATCAATGGTATCAGCTTTGTATTTGGGATTATCATTGTTAACCCAGCTATCCAGCCATTCCCATTCATGGAAATTGCCTAAGGTAATCATATGGGCAGCATATAAACCCCCGTTAAAATGTTTTTTTTCAAGATACTCGGGCACATCCATGTCAGCAGCGATTGTTACCCATGTTTCATATCCATAGTTAGCCCGATCCTTTGAAGGGTTAGGGTGGTTAAAACCGAAGACTCGGGCATCTGGTTTAACAAGATATAAGCGACTCTCCTTAATGAATTTTTCCAGCTGCTTCCCGGCATTTTCCTCAGGGTTTTCGCCAATATAATGACTTGCGGCAACAGTACAGGGGGGCAGGTGTATAATCCTAACCCTTTTTAGCACCTCTAACTTTTTTGTTGCTTTGTTCAAATCTGTCACTGAGTGATCCTCCTTAAAGTTGAAATTAGATAAGGATGAGGTCTCGATGAGTTTAAGGATGGAATCATTGCTTAACAAGAGCTGTACCCGAATGTTCTGCCTCTTCTCCAATTTTACGACAAGGCTGCTCAGCACTTCTCTTATCAGCGACAAAGAATTTATTTTGTCTGATATCTCATTGACATTCTGTTTAAATATCTCAATAGCTGTCCTGATATCTTCATCATTAATTACTCTGGCAATTTGCTTTAGCGAAAGCTGAAGCTTTCTCAGTATTAATATTTGCTGGATACGTAAAATCATCTTTTGGTCATAAACTCGATAAGCATATCCTTTTTTTCGGGTACTCTTTATCAGC
Organism: Bacillota bacterium; assembly: GCA_028280325.1. Taxonomy (GTDB): domain Bacteria; phylum Bacillota; class UBA994; order PWPR01; family PWPR01. The sequence goes on along the minus strand of JANQLZ010000051.1, from coordinate 2,541 downwards.
CCTATCTGCTCGTAATAACGCAGTGTTCGGGTTGATACTTTCAGATTCCTGGAAACCTCACTAATTGTCTTCAGATCCATACTTACCTCCCTCACCTCAATAAGAGTATAATCTGCGACACGACGTCAAAGTCAACAGCATCTACCTACTATTATAATGTTGGTGCCATCCGAACGCATACAATGCGTTCCCTACATAACATTTCATTAAAGATTCTGCCCTCCCAAAAAACAATCTCCAACCATTGCCCCACTACCGTTCCAACTGCTGCTCATGTTCTGATGTTCAGTATTCAGGAAATGCATAGCTCATAAGAGAACGCAGTTAATTTATTAAAAAACTAAAGCCTGACCCTAAATGGTTTTTCAGCAGTAAGTACAATTGCCAACCCCTGCCAACCAACCGCCCACCTACTGCCAACCCAGCCCAAATCGTTCCAGCTAACCGACTTCAAGTACCATTCGGGCTAAGCTCACAAAATTGAGCCTGGATCAAGTTAGAAAAAATTTCTTTGTATGACACCGACACAGGCTTAATTATGGGAGCGTTCACTAAGCTGAAACTTAAAACAAAAAAGCGTCCATATAGTATGAACGCTCTCTAATCGAATATATCTGTTTAACGCTTTGAAAACTGAGGAGCTCGTCGGGCTTTTTTAAGGCCGGGCTTTTTACGTTCTTTCATGCGTGAATCTCGTGTTAAGAAGCCTGCCTTCTTCAAAGGCTTGCGATAGCTCTCCTTGTCAGCAACTGTCAACGCTCGAGCAATACCGTGCCGGATAGCGCCAGCCTGGCCAGAAAAGCCACCACCATAGACATTGACCAGTACATCGTACATGGTTGAAGTCTTGGTCAACTCTAAAGGCTGCCGTACGATAACCTTTAAAGTTTCCAGGCCAAAATACTCATCAATACCTTTGTTATTAATGACAATCTTGCCGCTGCCAGGAACTAAGCGAACCCGGGCCACAGCCTTTTTTCTTCTACCAGTTCCCAAGTATTGTAGTTGTTGTGCCATGATAATCCCCTCCTATCCTATTGTCTACGCAGTTCCCAGGTTTCAGGTTGCTGCGCTTGGTGAGGATGCTCCGCACCAGCATAAACTTTAAGTTTTTTGTACATTCTGCGACCCAGCTTGTTCTTGGGCAGCATGCCCTTAACTGCTTTAGAAATAATCAACTCTGGATTTGATTTCAGCAGTTCGCCGTATTTAATTCTTTTCAGCCCTCCAGGATATCCTGAATAGCGTTGCAGCTCTTTTTGCTCCAGTTTGCGGCCAGTTAAAACTATTTTATCAGCATTTACTACTATTACAAAATCCCCGGTATCAATATGGGGGGTATATTCAGGTTTGTGTTTGCCGCGTAAAATTACAGCAATCTCACTGGCTACTCGGCCAAGAGTTTGCCCGGCAACGTCCACAACATACCACTTGTGCTCAACCTCAGCAGGTTTAGCCATATAAGTACGCATGGTCGTACCTCCTTTATGCTTTACTTTATATTCTCAATTACATTTGCAACGGGGCAGAAACAATTGTAATAAAAGACACTTAAAATATTGTAAGCTATCCAACTTGTTACGTCAAGTTATTATGTTGTTTTTCTTTATAATACCACACTTTTTCTAAGCACAGTCCATTGGGCGGAGCTGTTCTCATCGCCGCTTTTCTACTTTTAGCGGCTATTATTTCAGCCATCGCCGAGGCTTGAGTTTTCTGCATCCCGATATCTACTAAAGTTCCGACAATAATTCGAACCATTTTATATAAGAAACCATCGCCTTCTATTGTAAAATAAAGTCCTCCACTGCCGCCTACACCCACATCGGCCTTGAAAACTGTTCTCACAGTACTGGCAACCTGACTCCCTGCTGCACAGAAAGTAGCAAAATTCTGTTTGCCAATCAGATATTTGCAGGCCTCCTGCATAGCCTCTGGATTCAGTTTATCTCTGATATGCCAGTAAAAACGCCGGTCCCGGATATCGATATAGTCGCTGTTTTGAATAGAGTAGCGGTATCGTTTCTTTAAGGCCTGATATCGAGGATGAAAATCATCGGCTACCGGCACTGCGGCTGTAATAAAAATGTCTAAGGGCAGTCTGCTATTTAGGATTGAGGGCAGCTTGCCCAAAGGTATTTTTGATCTGGTGCTGAATGTCGCTTTCTGGTCCAGGGCATGAACCCCGGCATCTGTTCTACTGCAGCCAACCAGTTTGATTTCTTCGTTCATTAACTGGCTCAGTTTGTCTTCCAGAACCTGTTGCACAGATCGAGCGTTTTTTTGACGCTGCCAGCCACAGAAATCAGTGCCGTCATAGCTAATTGACAGTAAGACCTTGCTCATATTTGATTAATCCTCAGATAAATAATGACTGCCGCCAGCCCGGCAAGGACTGTAAATGACAGGACATCAATCATCGTCAACTTCAATACCTTCATTCTGGTCCGACCTTCCCCCCCCTGATAGCAGCGTGCTTCCATAGCCATGGCCAGATCATCGGCTCGGCGAAAAGCACTGATAAACAGGGGTACCAATAAA
>JANQLZ010000013.1 GCA_028280325.1 Bacillota bacterium | reverse complement strand
TCAGCCCGATCTTTAATTGCTTTGAGGGCATTGGCAACTACATCAAAATGTGATTGAGTATAAACCCTTCTGGGGATTGCCAAGCGGCAGAATTCCATTTGCGACTGCAACTGTTCGCCAGTCTCCGGATCGACTCCCAGCATAAATGAACCAATATCGGCGGAACGAATACCGGCTTCGAGGTATAATTCACAGGCCAGAGTATGCCCGGGGAACTGGTAATAGGGGATATGGGGGAAAAGCGCTCTGGCATCCAGGAAAACAGCATGGCCGCCGACTGGGTATTGAATTGGAATCCCGTAATCCTGCAAACGAGATCCTAAATACTCAACCTGTCCAATGCGGTATTTCAGAAAATCATAGTCGATACCTTCTCGTAAACCAATAGCCAATGCTTCCAGATCCCGGCCAGCCAAACCACCATAAGTAACAAACCCTTCATAGGGGATAGTTAATCCCTTAACCTTTTCATACAGCTGTTGATCATCTTTAACGGCAATCAATCCTCCCATGTTGACAATAGCATCTTTTTTAGCACTCATAGCCAATGCGTCAGCATAGCTGTATATTTCCTGTACTATATCTGTAATCGCTTTGTCAGCATAGCCGGTTTCTCGCTCTTTGATAAAAAATGCATTTTCAGCATAACGGGCAGAATCAATGACCACTTTTAAATTGTATTTATTAGCAACCTCTCTGACCTGGCGCATATTGGCCATTGAAACAGGCTGACCACCGGCACTGTTATTGGTTATTGTCATGATTATACAGGCAACCTCTGCTGAACCTACATCAGAGATAAATTGTTCCAGTTTGGCAATGTCCATATTCCCCTTAAAAGGATAAAATGTGTTGGTATCCAGGGCCTGCTCACAAACTAAGTCAACCGGTTTACCTCCCGCTAATTCAACATGAGCTCTGGTTGTATCGAAATGCATATTGGAAATAACATATTGCCCTTTTTCAATTAATAATGGCAGTAATATTTTTTCAGCTGCCCGGCCCTGATGAACCGGTTGGACATACTGATACCCAAATATCTCTCGAACAGTGTTTTCAACCTTAAAATAACCGCGAGCCCCGGCATAAGATTCATCGCCCAGTAGCAGTCCGGCCCATTGAGCATCACTCATCGCTCCAGTTCCGCTGTCGGTCATCAAATCGATGTAGACATGATCAGATTTAAGGGCAAACAGATTATAATTGGCTTGTTTTAAAATCTCTTCGCGTTCTTGACGGGTGGTCATTTTAATTGGCTCAACCATTTTAATCTTGAATGGCTCAGCGATATATTTCTTCATAATGATCTCCTCCTAATAATAACTTGCTAATTACATCCTAGCATCGGAAGAGCTGTCCGTATATTGTCTTTAATTCGTCTTTAATTAAATGTATAATTGATAAAGAGAGTGGAGGAAATGAGGGGTGTTAATGAAGCTCGGTTTAGTGGGGCATCGTAGAAGCATTGAGAAGATAAAACAAGTCATTGACAGATCGTTCAGCAATATTGAAGCAATTGAGATTGAGTTTGTCGATATTGATCAGAGTCCGACTTTAGCCATGTATCTTAAGTCGCAGGAGAAGTTTTTGGACGCCATAGTTTTTACCGGACACCTACCCTACCAGTATATGAATAAGGTCATGATTTCTAAGATTCCCTGGGGTTATATTGAGCGTAACTACAGCCAGTTGACCAGGGCATTATTAAAGGCCAGTTATGTATGTAAGTATGATATTCTGAACATCAGTATAGATTCTTATAATATGAGCTTTGTCGAGAAAGTGTACCGAGACATCGGTATTACCGCAGACTTGGATTGTGTCTATGCTTTAGAGAGTTTTGATATTAACTCTGATTTGTTAAATGTAATAAAGGTTTTTCATTTAGAAAACTATGTTTTAAATAATGTTTCAGTATGTATTACGGGTATTTCGGGTATTTACGAATTTCTAGTCGACAAGGATATTCCCTGTCTAATGATAGAACCAACCGATGATTTGATTAAAGAAACGATCCAGACGGTGAGTTACAAATATAAAACATTGATCAGTGAAGAGCGCCACCTGGTGGCTTTGGCAATTGAAATAGACAGCAGTAACGAATTTTCGGTTATCAATGAAAATGAATACCAGTTGATGCTGAATAAAATGAAGGTCACTGAAGAGGTCTACAAGTTTGCCCAAAGAATACAGGCGGCTGTGGTTGAGACAGGTTTAAAGCGCTATCTGCTGTTCAGCACCAAAAATATATTGGATAATGAAACTAAAAACATGAAAGAAATTAGCATTCTGCAGGCTGTAGCAGCAAAAACTGCTTATACTGTCAGCCTGGGAATTGGTTACGGGGTGACTGCCCGGGAGGCTGTGTATAACGCCAATTTAGGCATGATTCGTTCTTTCAAATCGGGGGGTAATAAAGCCTATATAGTAGAAAAGGGCAAGTTTATAGGTCCTATTGCTGGCGGAGGACGATTAAACTCTGACCAGAATGAGATAATCGACAGCACATTCCAAAAAATTGCCAATGAAACGGGATTAAGCGTCAATCGTATTTTCAGTATCCATTGTTTGATAGAGCAGTATAAAAAAGACTGCTTTACTTCTAAAGAGCTTGCGGAATATCTTAATATCACCAGTAGATCTGTTAATCGTATTATTAACCGGCTGGCAGCCCATAATTATGCTCAGGAGGCTGGTAAACGAGTAATCGCCAAGGCCGGCCGGCCCAGTAGAATTATCAGGTTTAATATTTGATACTTTGCAGCTGATTTAGTACAACTTTTGAATTTGTGATAATATAAAGCATGAGTTTAATCACACTGGTTTGGCTTGAAATGTTTTAGCAAAGCTGAGAAAAGTTTTTAATGATATAAAAGCTTGATTTCTATGGCTTAAATTATATTAAAGATGAGGATAACCATGAACAAAATAGAAGCGTATTGTGATGGCGGTTGCCGAAACAATCAGGGCATCAGCAATATTGGCGGTTGGGGTGTATTGCTACAGTATAATGGGCACCAAAAGGAACTGAGAGGTGGAGCAACCAATACCACCAACAATATCATGGAGCTTACTTCTTGTATTAAAGCCCTGCAGGCTATTAAAAAGCTTCATATTCCGATTGAGATCATTTCTGACAGCGCCTATGTCGTCAATGCTTTTAACCGAGGCTGGATTGCCAGTTGGAAGGCCAACGGTTGGCTTAACTCAAAGAAAGAACCGGTCAAGAATAAAGAGCTATGGCTGCAGTTAATCGAGCTGGTAGAGAGTTTTGAGCAGATAGTTTTCATTAAAGTTAAAGGACATTCAAACAATCAGGGCAATATCAGGGCCGATCAACTGGCCAATATGGCAATGGACGAATTATTGTAATCACTGTGTTTTTATCATGTAATAGTAATCAGAAGTATCAATAGAATTAAATGATGGCCCTTTCAAGGGGCCTTTTTGCTTTTTGAAAAAAATTATCGTTTACAGTATTCATAAATTGCGCTGAATTTGGAGAACTTAACATTATATTATTGAGATAAAAAAGTAATCAGTACAATCAGAAAAAGGGGTGCGGCCGATGAAATGGGCGAAGAAGCTATACCAGCGCAGTGTTGAAAACAGGCCCTATCACATTAAATCGAAATATGACCCGTTTATTGAGCAGAATATATCCAGCAGCTTATTTATCAACAGGAAAAGGCTTGAACTTATCTTCAACAAATGTGAAGACACAGTTATCAGAGAACTGACTATTAATCTGAGCCAACCGATTGAGGCTTTAATTATTTATGCTATCGGACTGGTTGAGAAAAAAGAGGTAAATGAAAATATTTTACGGCCTTTGATGTATCAATATTATCAGGATATGCCTAAAAGTGAAGAGTGTCAGTCAACGGCTGATATTTATGATCTGATTAAACTGAATATTGTTACTGTAGGCGATATTAAGGAAGCCCAAACCTATGCTGATATCCGGGATGAAATCTTTATCGGCAATACTGTTTTAATCATAAATGGGGTGAACAAGGCGATGTCAATCGCCTGTAAAGGTTGGAAACAGCGGAGTGTTGAAGAACCTGAAAGTGAGGTAAGCATTCGCGGTTCTCATGAGGGGTTCACCGAAAACTTAAGGACTAATTCTGCTCTGATCAGGAGAAGGATAAAAAGCCACAATCTAAAGTTCGAGGCACTTAAACTCGGAAGATACTCTCAAACGGCAATCTGCATTGGCTATATAAAAGACATTGCTGATGACCAGATAGTTGATAAGATTAAACAAAGATTGAGCAAGATTGACATCGATGGAGTTTTGGAATCGGGTTATGTTGAGCAGTTCATCAGTGATTCCTGCATATCCATATTTCCAACTATTGGCAATACAGAAAAGCCGGATATAGTTGCATCCAAACTGCTTGAGGGCAGAGTAGCAATTCTAACAGATGGTACGCCATCTGTGCTTACTGTTCCATTTATGTTTACCGAATACTTTCAAAGTTCCGGAGATTATTATTCCAGCTTTTGGATTGCGAGTTCCTTTAGAATAATTAGATGGATCGCTTTCTTTTTAGCTATCGGGCTACCGGGGCTTTTTGTGGCTGCCCAAAACTTTCATTATGAAATGATACCTACCAGGCTGGTTTTTACTGTGGCAACTTCTCATGAGGGAATACCTTTTTCAGCCACGATAGAGACTCTGCTGATGAGTACTTTTTTTGTAATTCTTCGAGAAGCCGGGGTGCGTATGCCGCGCTCAATTGGTACGGCAACCAGTATTGTTGGGGCCCTGGTTTTAGGTGATGCGGCTATTTCTGCTGGCCTGGTAGGTGCGCCAGCGGTAATGGTAACAGCTATTTCTGGATTATCTACTTTTGTAGTTCCCCAGTTGGCTGGCCCGATCACAGTGATGCGGATTATGTTTATTTTCTTGGGCGGATTCATAGGTATTTACGGCCTGTCAATTGGTTTAATGCTGCTTATGTTTCATATGTCTAGCCTGCATTCATTTGGGGTGTATTATTTAACGCCGATTGCTCCTTTTAATCTCAGAGATCAGCGAGACAATATCTTTAAGGCGCCAATTTGGGCTGATTTGGAGCGACCTCAGGGTTTTGCTGAAGATAACAAGCAACGGCAGAGCCCGGAATCTGCGTTAAAACCATTACGTGATAAAAAAACTGATAAGAAATAAATCTATAACTTTACAGATGGGGGAAGCGGTATGCCTAACAAAACAAAGGTAACGTCCAGGCAGATGGTGTTTATGCTGTTGCTATTGATCTATTCAACAGCTGAATTTATACTACCTAAAGATTCCTATAAATATGCCAAACAGGATTTTTGGCTTTCCTTTGTGTTGTTGGGAATTTACGGGATAGGAATAGCTTATATCATAGTAAAGCTTGCATCAAGATTTAAAAATAAAACTGTTATAGAATACAGTAAAATAATTTTAGGTAACAAGATCGGCAGTGTAATCGGCTTTATCTATTGTATTTACTTTCTGCAGATCGACAGTACCATAATTCGCGAGTTTGGTGATTTGTTGGCTGGTCCATTTTATCCCACCACCCCAGTGTGGTTTTTTTGCACTACCATAGTAGCAGCTTCAGCTTATGCCCTGTATAAAGGGCTTGAGGTGATTGGCCGAGCCAGCGATGTAGTGTTTCCGCTGTATTTAATTGGTATACTAATGTTTCCCTTAGCTAATGTTGTCAACATGGATCTGTCTAATCTTAAGCCGGTTTTAGCTGAAGGTATAGGCCCGGTATTTCGGGGCGCTTACACCGGTACAATCTGGTTTGCTGAAACAGCTGTCTTACTGATACTGTTTCCAACCTTAAAAAAGCCCAAAGAAGGCTTTAAGGTGGCGAGCATTGCCATTGTGGCTCTGACCTTAATCTTAGTTTTGTCGGCCATTTCTTTGATAGGAGTTTTTGGCAACGAGTTAAAATACATCGTCAATCCATATCTGGAATTAGCCAGGTATATTAGATTATCAGACTCCTTTGAACGTCCGGAATCCTATTTGCTGTTTATCTGGTCCAGCAGTTTGGTGATTAAGATAGCAGTATTTTATTACTGTGCAGTTATCTCTATCGCTCAATTATTTAATATTAAGGACCATAAAAAGCTGATAATTCCAGTCGGCATAATCTTAGTGGTATTGTCGCAAATAACCTTTAGAAACGCTGCTGATCTGGCTACAATTATAACAAAATATCTGATTATTCCTTATTTTATTGTCCAGGATTTAATTCCTGCTATATTGTTGATTGTCGCCAAGGTACGGAAACTGGGTTATCAAAATGGTGAGCAAAATGGGGATTAAAATATTCAAATTTATCATGGTGTGTTGCTGTGTAACGCTGTTATCTGGTTGCTGGGACAGTAGAGAGCTGGATCAGCGAGCCATGATCGGTGGTATCGGTATCGATATCGGTGAAAACGATAGATATCAAGTAATATCTCAGATAATACCATCGGAGGCAGCCAAAGCGGCGTTGGCCGGACCCAGTCCGGGTGATCCGGAGTTGATTTGGAATTTAACTACTGAAGGAGAAACTGTTGTTAAGGCTCTGTTTAATACCACGGCCATAACAGGCCGTGACCCTTCTTTTTCTCATACCCGGGTTATTATAATCACTGAGAAGCTGGCCAAACAGGGTATAGAAGGGGTGCTGGATTTTTTAAGAAGGAGTGAGGAACTGCGCCGGCGTTCCTGGCTGTTAATTACAGACGAGGATTTGGAAGAGGTCTTTAACTCCAAGAATAAGCTAACTGTCATCCCTTCATACGGGCTGGGAGCTGTTCTGCAGGATGGGGATCTGAACGCCGATATAGCAGCAGTAAATCTGCATGAGTTCAGCAAAAAAGTTGCCTGTGAATCAAGCAGCGCCTATGCCCCAATGGTTGAAGTCCATGAATTAGGAGTTCAGGAACCGTTGGGAGCAGGTGGCACAGGCGGCGCAGGTGGCGGTGGTCAGGGCGGCGGCTCAGGCCAGGGGGGTGGAAGTCAGGGCCAGGAGCAGAAAGAGTTAGTTATAAGTGAGACAGCAGTGTTTGAAGAATTTAAATTCAAGGGTAAGTTGGACGAAAAAGAGACCAGAGGATTGCTATTTATTGAGGACAATATTAGAAGTACGATAGTTTCAACCGACAGCCCCAATAACCCTGATAAAAATGTTGAAGTTGTAGTCAATACCTTAAGATCCAGGGTTAAGCCGGTTCCTGTCAATGGCTCTTTCATAATGAATATTAGATTAAGGGTAGATGGATTTATCAGTGAAAACCACGATTCTGAGTTATCCACTTCCAAGCCAGAGGTTCTTGAGAAAATTGCTGAACAGGTTAATAAAACTATAACAGAAGAGATAACTGCTTCGATCAAAAAAGCCCAGTCATTGAAAGCTGATATCTTTGATTTTGGGGATGCAATTCATAAAAATTTTCCGAAAGAGTGGAAAGAGATGGAAGAAAACTGGCCGGAGGAGTTTGCCAAACTGGAGTTTGAGTTAGAATTTGATACAAATATTATTTGGGGCGGCAGAATTGAAACTGAAGGTAAGAAAGAAAAATAGGATTGCCTATATGCCTTCAATTAATAAGAATTTCCTGCTAAATTATTAACAAATAGTTAAGATTTTCAGATCGGAATTGATACTGATTTTCAATAATGGTATGATAAGATCAATTAAGCAGCTAAGCCAGCTTGTATAAGATTAAGCTTTATAATTGAATAACTTAATAGGAGGTAGCTATGAAGATTCTCAGAGATCCTGTTAGCTCCATAACCCATATGATCGGGGCAGTCGCCGCGATACCGGGACTGGTTTTTTTAATTCGGTATGCCTTAAAATATGGAACTGCAGTTCACTTAGTAAGTTTTATAATATTCGGGGTCAGCCTAATTCTGCTTTATTCGGCCAGTGCCACATACCACGGAGTGACTGTCAGAGATTCTGTTGTTAAAATTTTTAGAAAAATTGATCACATGATGATTTTTGTATTAATAGCCGGCACCTATACCCCAATCTGTTTAATAGCCTTAAAGGGAGCGATGGGTTATTCAATTCTGATTACGATCTGGCTGATTGCTGTTATTGGCATAATTACAAAAGCTTTTTGGATTGGCATGCCCAGATGGGCTTCGGCGCTTATCTACCTGGCTATGGGCTGGTTTGCCCTGGTAGCGGTCTTTCAGCTGGTAGCCAATTTATCAGCTACAGCCCTGATTTTATTGCTAGCCGGTGGTCTGTGCTACACTATTGGTGGGATAATATACGGAACAAAATTTTCTGTTATCAACTTCAAACATTTTGGTTTTCATGAGCTGTTTCATTTGCTGGTAATGGGCGGTAGTGCCTGTCACTATTTTATGGTATTAAACCTGATCAAATGATCACTCATAAACTTTGCTTTTAATACAGCTCGCTCATTTTTGAGCGAGCTGTATTAATTATTTAGAGGCTGATGATTCCAAAATAGTTTACATCTCAAATTTTTTAATATTGAACGAGGATAAATAAAGCAGTTTCAAAGCACAATATAGAAAAAATTGTTTCGAGGTGTGATATGTTTAAACCCCAGTATGTCTATATCGAAGAACAGGCCCTTGATTATGATTTAGGTCGGCAGTTGAGAGACAGGTTTTTACGAGAAAAAGTTCCGATAAAAATGCTAAAATCTAATCGAGTTACAGGCCTGCCTACCAATAATGTAGTTGAACGTCAGAGGCAGGGTAAAAACAGCTTAGTTATAAGTGTTAGAAGAAGCTTAAAATTTCAGACCTGCAAGCCTTCGGCCCATTATCAGTTGCCCCTGGTTACCGGCTGCATGGGGAATTGTGAGTACTGTTATTTGCAGACACGGTTCAGTAAACAGCCCTTTACTAAAATATACGTCAATATTGACAAAATATTGGATAAAGCCCAATGGTATATTGAAGAACGAGAAGGTATTACAATATTTGAGGGTGCAGCAGTATCGGATCCGATACCGGTAGAAGAATACACCCAGGCGCTGGCCAAAAGCATTGAATTCTTTGCTGCAAATGAACGGGCCAGGTTTACTTTTGTGACCAAATACGATGATGTAGACAGTCTGCTGAAGCTGTCTCACAATCGCCATACCAGGATTAGATTCAGCCTTAATCTACCCAGCATAATAAAAAAATATGAGCACAGAACCCCATCGCTGGCCAAACGAATAGCTGCAGCCCAAAAGTTGTTGAAGCATGATTACCCGTTGGGGTTTATTATAGCTCCGATAATTTTAAAACATGGCTGGCAGAAAAATTACGGTGCTTTGCTGGATCAGCTCGCGGAAAACTTTAAGGAATCATCGAGCCAGATAGTGCTGGAAATAATATCTCACCGATTTACTTTAAAAGCCAAGGATATAATCCTGGCTCTCCATCCAGACACGGAACTTCCACTTGATGAATCAGATCGTAAATTCAAATATGGCCAGTTTGGATATGGAAAATACGTTTATCCGAAAGAGAAAATTAAAACAATGGAAGAATTCTTTCAAAACAAGGTAGCTGAAATGGGGGATAACTGGAGCATAAAGTACATTATTTAGGGGTTATTTCCCAAAACCAGCTCTTAAATTATTGACATAGTATTGAGGATGCCGTAA
>JANQLZ010000102.1 GCA_028280325.1 Bacillota bacterium | reverse complement strand
AATTTTTGTATAGACCTTATGAAAAAAGAAATGAATCTCCCCAAGTTCATTGGTAGAATTCTGACAAAAAGCATTTATAAATTAGATAGATGGTCTTAAGAGGCTTATTATAACTTTGCCAATTGGCCACCATAATTTTAAATATGACTCTCGGTAGTCATATTTAATTAGTTATAATCGTTAATGAATTTTGAATATATAGATGCTGGTAAAGTAGCTATTTTGTTATTAAATATACAACAGTTTAGGGTATTTGGAGGGCATTTTTATGATTGATTTGCTAAAGCGAGAGGTAAATAAACATGGTGATGATCTTAGAATTCTTTCTATAGAACGGCTCAATGACCTCAAAAATGATATTAATGATTTAGAGAAAAATTATGATTTAAACCGATTTCAAAAACATATCATTAATAAAATGTATGAGTTTGAGCTACCAGCTATTAGCTTTGCAGCAAAGTCAATTATCATTATAGCTGTGCCAAAGCCAATGTATGCCAATGTAGAGTTTAAGTATCAAGGTAAGGAGTATAGCTTACTGAGTCCTACAATATCAGATTTAGAAATTACTGAAAAATACCTCAATGAGTTTCTTTCGCCAAAAAATTATCACATAAAGTTTACCGAACATTTGCCTATTAAACTACTAGCAGTAAGAAGTGGTTTAGCAACTTATGGTAGAAATAATATCTGTTACGTAGAGGGGATGGGTAGTTCTATAACGTTGGTGGCTTATTTTACTGACATCCAGTGTGTTGATGATGATTGGACAAATGTAAGTAAAGCCAGCATATGTTCAAATTGTAATGCTTGTATTAACCATTGCCCAACAAATGCTATTAGTAAAGATCGATTTTTAATCGATACTGAAAAGTGTTTGTCTTATTATAATGAAAGCCCACTTGAAATACCAGAATGGATACCATCATCGGCACATAACTGTGTATATGATTGTATGAAATGTCAATATGTTTGTCCAATGAACAAAGAATATGTAAATAATGTTTTTGGACCAGTTAAATTTAGTGAAAAAGAAACAGGTATGATAATGTCAGGTGTAAAGTTACAGAACTTAAGCCCAGAACTTCAAAAAAAGGTTAAAGTATTGGGCATGGATCAATGGTATCAGGCTATGCCACGAAACTTATCATTATTATTTGAGATCTATGGATCTGATCATTACAATCCTTTTTAGTGGAAATTACATAGTTTAACAAAGCCAAGGGGCCTAGTTCCTTGGATTTTTTTACCATTTTCTAATTAAATTTTAATTTTGTATCTACTTTGTTTTAATTTCCATGCTACATAATACAATATTAGCGATGTAAGAATACATCACGTTTTAAAACAAATCTGGAGGTTAGATGATGTCAAAGAAAAAGCATTCATTACGTTTATTTTTATTGGGCTTTGGTATATTTATGTTCACCAGAAGAAGCGAAATAGTTCCAACTATTCAGGTTGCAATATTAATTGCTCCAATCTTTATTTTGAGGTTTATCAGAACTCAGCCAGCTAAAAAGGGGATACTTCTCACTTTATTGGGATTTTTTCTAAGTATGAATATTGCTCTTTGGGGCTTGTTTGAGTTAAGTGATGGATCTATGATGCTGATTTATAATATGACTAGAAGCTCACTCTTAGCCATTCTTTACTTTTTACCATATATGTTAGATAGATTGATATATCCAAAATTTAAAGACAAAGGCATTATTTCTACTGTAATTTTCCCAATAATCGTAACAGCAATATTCTTCTTGTCTTCATTAGAAGGACCCTTTGATGGAGCAGGAATGAGCAGTGTATTCGTATATGGTCCTTTAGTTTTCAAACAGTTCATATCAGTTTTGGGGATATGGATATTTGTATTTATTTCTTCCTGGTTTGTATCAATCATTAATTATTTCTGGGAAAATGATTTTAGTAGAGAAAAAATGAAAACCATCTCCCTGATATTTATATCTATTATGCTGGTTTTTTCTTTATTTGGTGCTGTTAAAACCTCATCTTTAATAAACCCGAAACCGGACACTGTAAAAATCGCAGCAATTGTTCTCATTCCTGAAGATGGAAAAGTGGTTTCAATGGACAGAGTTTATTCAGAGAAGTTAACTTCTCCTTTCGAAAACATTTATAGAATAGAAAAGTTAACAAAAACAGCAGCGTCACAGGATGCCAAAATAGTGACCTTTCAGGAATTTGCAATGACAATTAACAAAGATGATGAAAACAAATTGATAGAAGAATATAAAAGAATAGCAAAAGAGAGTAACATATATTTGAGCATAACTTATGCTTACTTTGTCGAGGAAGGAAAAGGAGAAAATAAACACTTACTTATCGATAATAATGGAGATATCCAACTAGATTATACAAAAAGATATTTACTGGGGTTTGGACCGTATGGAGAAACATCAGTTTTTAAAAAAGGTGCTGAAGTTATTCAAACAATGGATACACCGTATGGCAGAATAGGTATTTGTATATGCAGAGATATGGATTTCCTGTCATATATCAGACAGGCCGGGACAAAAAATGTTGATATAATGCTGGGGCCTTCTTATGACTTTCCTAAAAGTAAAGGGCCAGGCTACTGGTTGAGAACAATAGAAAATGGATTCTCATTTGTGCGTCCGACCTACAATGGCATTACTTTCGCTGCAGACTACAATGGAAATATTTTAGCTCAAATGGATTCCGATGAGACAGAAGATGGCATTATGTATGCAGATGTCCCAACTAAGGGTATTAGAACACTATATCCGGTTGTGGGGGACTCTTTAGGTTGGATTTGTGTTGTAGGATTAATAGGCTTGATAGTTTTGTCAATCATAAATAGAAAGGTCTTTGGAAAAGGTAAGCTTAACCAGTAATTATTCAGGTACAATATGGGTCTTGTTTTAAATTTCATATTGATAAACAGAAAGTATATACTGTATAATGCTATTAGCACTCTTGGATTGAGAGTGCTAATTTTGATAAGTATTGATTGCGGAAGGAGAGCTGAAAGTGGCAAAGAAGGCATTTAAAACAGAATCCAAAAGACTATTAGATATGATGGTTAATTCTATTTATACTCATAAGGAGATTTTTTTACGAGAATTAATCTCCAATTCAAGTGATGCCATTGATAAAATCTATTACAGAAATCTGGCAGATAGTTCTCAGACATTTAATAGAGATGATTATTACATCCGGATTACTGCTGATAAAGAAAACAGAACCCTGACAGTATCTGATACCGGAATTGGCATGACCAGAGATGAACTGGAAAATAATCTGGGAACGATTGCTCAAAGCGGTTCATTGAATTTTAAAAAGGAAACGGAAATGAAAGATGGCTACGACCTGATCGGTCAGTTTGGGGTCGGGTTTTATTCAGCTTTCATGGTTTCTGAAAAGGTTACAGTTATCAGCAAATCTATAGACAGTGATAAGGCCTATAAGTGGGAAGCCAGTGGAGCTGATGGCTATACAATTGTCGAACACAAAAAAAGCAACGTCGGTACGGATATTATTCTAAAAATAAAAGAGAATGCCGAAGAAGAGAGTTATGATGAGTTTTTGGAAGAGTTTCGCCTGAAATCTATTATTAAGAAATACTCTGATTTTATTCGTTATCCGATTAAAATGAATGTAACAGAGCATAAATTAAAAGAAGACAGTGAAGACGAATACGAAGAGGTTATTGAAGAACAAACAATTAACAGCATGGTTCCAATCTGGAGAAAGAATAAAAATGAGCTCAGTAAAGAGGATTACGAAAACTTCTATGCAGAAAAACGATATGGGTTTGACAAGCCTTTAAAACACCTGCACATAAGTGTAGAGGGTATAATCAGTTACAATGCTATTCTCTATATCCCGGAGCAAATCCCTTTCGATTACTACTCTAAAGAGTATGAAAAGGGTTTGGAGCTATATTCTAACGGTGTGCTGATTATGAATAAATGCCAGGATCTATTGCCCGATTATTTTAGTTTTGTCAAAGGTATGGTCGATTCAGCAGATTTATCACTCAATATCTCCAGAGAAATGCTCCAGCATAATCGCCAATTGAAGCGAATTGCTAAAAATATTCAGACCAAAATTAAAAATGAACTGCAAAAAATGCTTGATAATGATCGGGAAAGCTACGAGAAGTTTTACAAATCTTTTGGGCGCCAGTTAAAGTACGGGGTTTATGAACAATTTGGAAGCAATAAGGATGTACTGCAGTCGCTGTTAATGTTCTACTCGTCCAAAGATGAAAAAATGGTTACCTTAGATCAGTACGTATCAGGCATGCCTGAAGATCAGAAATATATCTATTATGCATCAGGAGAAAGCATAGATAAAATTAAAAAGCTTCCTAAAACAGAAATGGTAGCTGAAAAAGGCTACGAAATATTGTATTTTACTGAGGATATTGATGAATTTGCTATTAAGGTGTTAAGGGAGTATCAGGAGAAAGAGTTTAAGTCTGTGTCCAGCAATGATCTAGGGCTGCCAGCTGAAACCGCTGCTGAGCAGGAAGCTAATACCGATGAGAATAAAGACCTTTTTGCCAAAATGAAAGATATTCTCGCTGATAAAGTTAAAGATGTTCGCGCTTCCAAAAGGCTGAAAAGCCATCCGGTCTGCCTGGCCAATGAGGGTGAAATATCGATTGAAATGGAAAAAGTATTGAGCTCAATGCCCAATAACCAGGGAATTAAAGCGGAGAAGATCCTTGAGATTAACACCAGTCATCAAGTTTTTCAAGCGCTGAAAAATGCCTATGAAAACGATACTGAAAAGCTAACTGTCTTTACTGGATTGTTATACAATCAGGCCTTACTGATTGAAGGCTTACCAGTGAGTGATCCGGTTGAGTTTTCGGATAGTATCTGCAAAATAATGATCTAGGGGGGACAACTTCGTTCCACGGAGGCTTCCATAATCATACCAATATGCTTCGTCATACAAAAAAGTTCTCTCAAACATATACCTGTGTATTATGTTTGAAGAGAACTTTTTCTATTCCTTGATCTTGGCATAATTCTGAAAGCCACGGCATAATTAGTACTTTGAGTCGGTCAGATACATCGGACGTTTTTATAAATTTACAATGGGTTGGCAATAGTCTGGCAATTGTAGTTAGTGAGGCAAAATGCCATACATAACTCAGACAGTTTACGAGTGTTATCCCTTAATCTAAAACCAACTCTAAAAGCCATGGTCTACAATTGTATTATCTTTATAGCAGATTTTTTCTACGCCTTGACCTGAGCTTAATTCTGTGAGCCTCGGCATAATGTAACTAGCAGTCGGTTATTAAAAAATGTTACAAGCAATAAGTGTATATTCGACTTAGAATATAGCATAACGCAGACAGTTCTCAAGAGTTACTCGATATAATAAAAGTTGTTCAAAGACGTACTAACTTGTATTGTCCTGGCTAGAAGCCACGGCATAATGATACTCTGAGCCGGTTATAAAAGTTTTATGATATAGAAACAAAGATTAATATTCGTCATACAAAAAAGTTCTCTCAAACATATACCTTTGTACTATGTTTGCGGAGAACTTTTTCTATTCCTTGATCACTATCTTATGTCAACCTTATACAACTGTTCAACTATTATCATTTAGGTGTATTGCTAATAAGGGTATTACAAAAGCTAATAGCAAATCGTCATTTTACACTCCGTTTACCAGAGGCAAACCCAGCCCGTGAAGCGAAGCGAACCCAGCCCGTAGTTCCAGAGGAACTACCCAGACCGCGACACAAAGTGAGCCCACTAGTATAGTGTATCAAAAACTAATAGCTAAAAAGATATTGTAAACAGAAAATACTCCAGTCCATTGGGGGCTATGGTGACTGCAGATTTATCCATACTTGTCGATCCTTCCAATTTGCGTAATTTTACCTGCTGCTCTTTTTGGAGTTTTTTTATTCTTTCACCCATATTATAAGCAAAATATGTTATGGTCGGTTGATTAAAGTTGGTGGTTTGATGAAGTCCAATAATCGTTTTACCATCGGTTACTATACCCCACGGATAGTCCTCAACAGCATTTACTACCACCTTAAAATTGATCTTTTGCCAAAACTCCAGGGAGCTTTTCAGATCTTTAACTGCCAGAGATAATTCTCCAAAGAGACCACAGCAATTAGTTGGATAATGTTCGGGTCTTTGGGGATTCAGCTCATTCAACATAGTTAGCTCTGGCCACGGATAGTTCAAGATTTGCTGTTCAACTAAATAAATATCAAGCCTATCTAAATTTGTTATTTTTATGGCCTTACTGTTAAATATTCTTAAATTATTATAAGAGATACTTTTGCGGGTTAGATAATTAGCGTTATCTTTTAGCTGGCTTGTAAAATATATCAATGAGTATCTCTTGTTAAAGATACTCTTAGTTTTGTCGAGTAAAATATTTATTGAATTATCGCTCATTACAAGATAGTTTTCGTTATCTACTACTGCCCTATAACCTAAAGCCTGGTAGTAGGATTTCATTTCAAAATTATAGTCACCGACTAAAACACATGCTTTACTACCTAAGAAACAGTTCTTCAATATCATCTTCCCCTTAATATTAGTTTGTTTAATTATACCAAACTATTTATTAATAATTATCTATAAAACCAAAAAGTAACACCAAAATTATTAGATTTTACTTATTAATATTTATTGCAATTAGCTTAATCTCTTGGTACTATAGAACTAGGTTATAGACGAACTATAACCACGCACATTTTTAATTTGTTCGTGTGTATAATCCTGGTAATATGGTCCAGAAGTCTCTACCGAATCGCCATTAATGATTCGACTACACCGATTACGCTATGATAGTGTATCACAATGAGCTTCTTATGTTGTAAGAGGCTCTTTTGTATTTCATACCACGTCATAGTTTCTGTGCATGAAAGAACGGAGGATAAATAATTGAGAAAGTTAAAGATTATCAGTGTGTTGGTTCTATCTCTCTTGGTACTTTTAACAGCATGTTCGGATCAGGGCTCTGAGCCTCAAGGCACTACCACAAAAGTTGGATTTATTTACGTTGGGATGATCGGAACTGAAGGATTTACTTACTCACATGATCAAGGACGCCTGTATTTAGAACAGGAGCTTGGAGTAGAAACAATGTATCAGGAAGCTGTTGATGAATCTGCAGAAGTAGAAACTGTAATTGCCAATATGGTGGACCAGGGATGTAACGTAATATTTGGTACATCTTATGGTTTTGGAAAATATATGCTTAATGTTGCTGATCAGTATCCGGATGTTAAATTCCTGCACTGTTCAGGAGCCCAAGATGCTGAAAATATGAACACCTATTTCGGAAGAATGTATGAGCCACGCTTCTTATCTGGTTTAGTAGCTGGTTTAAAAACTAAAACGAATAAAATTGGCTATGTAGCTGCCTATGAAATTTCAGAAGTAATTCGGGGTATTAATGCTTTTACTCTTGGAGTACAAACCGTAAACCCTGAAGCTGAAGTTGAGGTTGTTTGGACACATACCTGGTATGATCCGGCTACCGAAAAAGAAGCTGCCTTAGCCTTAATTGATAATAATTGTGATGTAATTGCTCAACACCAGGACACTGCTGCTCCTCAGCAAGCAGCTGAAGAGCGAGGCATTGCCGCAGTTGGGTACCACTCTATTACTGAGAAGAACGCTCCCGAGGCTTATATGACAGCTCCTATCTGGAACTGGAATGATTACTATAAGAGTGAAGTTGAAAAAGTTATTGCAGGTACCTGGACTCCCGAAAATGTGTGGTTAGGTATGAATGATGGTTTAGTATTACTAGCTCCATTAACTGAAAATGCCCCTGATGGTGCTGCAGAAATTGTAGAAGAGTATCAGAGTAAAATTATTGCTGGTGATTTTCACGTGTTTAGCGGGGTTATTACTAAACAAGATGGAACAACTATAGGTGAGGAAGGCCAGGCTTTAAGTGACGAAGAAATGTTAAACATGTCCTACTTTATTAAAGGCGTAAACGGCAAAATTGAAACGAATTAATACAACTAGAATTTAAAGAGGTTATTATGAATAAAGTCATTGAGCTTAAAGGTATAGTTAAGAAGTTTGGAACTGTATATGCCAATGACCAGATCAGTTTTGACCTGTCAGTTGGAGAAGTACATGCTCTATTAGGTGAAAATGGTGCTGGCAAATCATCTTTAATGAATGTTCTGGCAGGTGTGTATCAACCTGATGATGGTGAAATAATTATGAATGGAGAGAGGGTTACTATACCCTCTCCTCGTCATTCTATTGATATGGGAATTGGCATGATTCACCAGCATTTTAAGTTGGTTGAGTCTCATACTGTCTTAGAAAACATGATAGCTGGCGTAAAGAGCCGGTTATTTATTAATTATAAAAAGCTGGGTAAAGAGTTGACCGAGCTCTCTCAAAGGTATGGTTTGCAAATAAATCCTTTTTCGGAGCTTAATATGCTCTCTGTTGCTGAGAAGCAACGTGTTGAAATTCTTAAGGTCTTGTATCGAGGGGCAAAGATATTAATTTTAGATGAGCCAACAGCCGTATTAACACCGCAGGAAACGGCCAGGTTATTTGATATAATAAATAGCTTAAAATCAGATGGTCATTCAATAATTTTTATTTCTCATAAACTGGATGAGGTTATAGAAATCAGTGACCGAATTACGGTTTTACGAAAAGGCAAACATATCGATACCCTCAAAAATGAGCACCTCAGCCCTCGAAGCTTAACCAATAAGATGGTAGGTAAAGCGGTAGAATTAAAGATAGAACGTACCAAAACAGATTATCAGGACATTCTACTTGAAGTAAATAATTTATTTGTTTTTAGACCAGATAACTCCCAAGCCTTAAAGGGATTAACCTTTAAACTGAAGCAAGGTGAAATATTGGGGGTAGCTGGGGTAGCCGGCAGTGGTCAGAAGGAGCTATGTGAAGCTATTGCTGGCTTGCAAGATAAAATTACAGGTGAAATATTGTTTAAATCGGAGAATATTTGCGGAAAATCTCCCCGAGATATTATTAATTTAGGTATTAGTATGAGCTTTGTTCCAGAGGATAGGCTAGGTATGGGATTAGTGGCTGGCATGGACTTAGTAGATAATGTGCTCTTAAAGGCCTATTTAAAGCAACCTGGGATCTTTGTTAATCGCCAAGAGGCCCAAAAAGAAGCGCTAAATTTGATAGAAAAGCTCAATATAGATACCCCTTCTGTGCATACAAAAGTAAGTAAATTGTCTGGGGGTAATATTCAAAAGGTGCTGCTGGGCAGAGAAATAGAATTGCAGCCAGAGTTAATTATTACAGCCTATCCTGCGCGAGGACTAGATATTGGTTCTGCTCATAAGATTTATGATTTATTGAATGAACAGAAAATAAAAGGTAATGGCATTATTTTTATTGGAGAGGACTTAGATGTACTCCTGAAAATTGCAGATAAGATTATGGTTTTATGCGATGGTGAAGTAACGGGTATTGTTGACCCCGATTTGGTAACTAGAGAAGACTTAGGTTATATGATGGCTGGAAAAAAGCTGGAGAGAGGTGAAGTAGGATGATTCGTATTTCTAAACGCCTTGAACTACCTCCTTATTTGCAATGGCTTATTAGAGCAAGCAGCATTATATTTGCCTTAATCATTATGTCAGTTTTTCTGCTGGCTTTAGGTCATAATCCGATTAAGGTCTACAGTGCTATGGTAACTGGTAGCTTTGGTACTTTTTTTAGATTTCGAAAAACAATTGAGTTAATGATTCCATTAAGCATTACTGCTTTAGGTATTTTAG
Organism: Bacillota bacterium; assembly: GCA_028280325.1. GTDB lineage: Bacteria > Bacillota > UBA994 > PWPR01 > PWPR01. Next base: position 15,850 of record JANQLZ010000102.1, on the reverse strand, counting down.
TAGCATTTAAAATGAAGTTTTGGAATATTGGTGCTGAAGGGCAAATCTTAATGGGAGCCTTTGCTGCAACCTTTTTTGCTTTGAAATTTGCTTATTTACCCCGCCCCCTGCTGTTAATCTTGATGGCTATAGGCGGCTCACTTATTGGAGGATTATGGGCACTTATTCCGGCTTTTTTTAAGGTTAAATATGCTACGAATGAAACACTTTTTACTCTTATGCTTAACTATATTGCTATTAAGTGGATCATCTATTTGCAGTATGGTCCCTGGAAAGATCCTCAGCAAGCCGGTTTTCCTAAAATACCTGATTTTTCAGTAAATGCCACCCTCCCAACCCTGGGAGGAATCCATGTAGGCTGGCTTATTTTAATTGCTCTGGTGATAATAGCGCATATCGTAATGAATAAGACCAAGTTTGGTTTTGAAATAGCTGTAATAGGTGAGAGTAAAAACACAGCTAAATATGCTGGTATGAGTGTAAATAAAGTTATCTTATCTACACTTTTTATCAGTGGAGCTCTTGGAGGTTTAGTGGGAATGATGCAAACCTCGGGCGTACACGGTACACTTTCTACATCTATTACGGGAGGTATTGGTTACACAGCTATTATTGTTACTTGGTTAGCTCATGTAAAAGTTCATTTAATACCGGTTATTGGTTTACTTTTTGCGGTGTTAATACAGGGAGCATTTTTTATTCAGACAGCCTTTCAGATCCCCCATAGTGTTGCAGATATCTTACAGGGCATGATTTTATTTTCAGCCCTTGGCAGCGAATTTTTCATTAATTATCGGCTTCATTTAGTAAAAAATCGTCGAGCAAAGAGGGTTGTAAAATGAGTGTATTAATATTTTTGAAGGCTGCAATCCATGCTGGAACACCGCTGCTCTTTGCTACTTTAGGTGAGGTGCTAACGGAGAAATCTGGCAATTTAAATTTAGGGGTTGAAGGGCTGATGCTCTTGGGTGCCATTGGCGGGTTTTCGGCTGGCATGATCACCCAAAGTACTGTAGTAGCAATTTTGGCCGCACTTTTAGCTGGCGCCCTGGGTGGCTTAATTTATGCCTTTTTAACAGTAACCCTCAGGGCAAACCAGGTAGTAACTGGTTTATCGCTTACCATTTTCGGTACTGGAGTGGCAGGATTTGTCGGAAAACTCTTTATGGGAAGAAATTTACCAGAAAATATCAAGGCTGTTTTTGGCGCTAGACCCCTGCCAATACTAAGCAGGATTCCTGTTTTGGGAACTATTTTCTTTCAGCATAATGTATTTATATATGGAGGCTATTTAATTGCTATCGCTTTGGGAATTTACTTATATAAAAGCAAGCCTGGGCTAAATCTCCGAACTATAGGTGAAAATCCTCATGCAGCTGATGCCTCCGGGATCAATGTAAATCGCTATAAATATCTTCATATCCTGGCTGGAAGCGCTATTTCGGCCCTGGGCGGAGCCTATCTTTCCTTGGTTTATGTTCCTGTTTGGCAAGAGAATGTGACAGCAGGCAGAGGGTGGATTGCCGTAGCCTTAGTTATTTTCAGCATGTGGAATCCCTATAAAGCTATTGCCGGTGCTTATCTTTTTGGCGGACTGGATATCATTGGTTTTCGACTCCAGCAAATTAATTTTCCATTGTCTCAGTACATTATTGATATGTTTCCCTATATTATAACTATTGTAGTGCTGGTATTTAGTTCAATCTATAAGAAAAGAGACCACTCTCCGAGTGCTTTAGGAGTATCCTTCTTTAGAGAAGATAGATAAGGTCTCGATAAAAATTGCTTTGCTTTAATCATAAAAAAAGACGGAGATTGAATGTTTAAGGAGCTGTATAATGAGTCGTAAAACATATATCTCAAATAGCATTATAAGCCTGGTAGAATATTTAGAAATTGATAACATTGATAACTATAATGATTGGTTAGATAAAGATACCCAAAGAGGTTTTAACCTGGAAATGAAATATACTTTCGGAGAGTTTTTAACTGATGGTCCCAAAAGTCGTTTTATCTCAGCAATACTATTATTATCTAAAAACTCTATCATAGGGAATATAGCAATATCTCCACTTGGAACCATACCGGACCTTGCTGTAAAAATTTATAAACCGTATAGAAATCAGGGTTTTGGTTCAATGGCTTTTTTTCTTGGTACAAAATATGCAATAGAACATCTCCAGCTTGCTGAAATACATGCCGGATGTTACTCCAGTAATATTGCCAGCAAGAAGATCATTGAAAGATGTGGCTATACTCCAAATCCCCAAGGTAATTTAAAAGAAAAGCATTTCATTACTGGTGAAGACATACTTCAATTAGACTATGTTTATCGTCAAAAATAAAGGTATGAATATAATAAAAGGTTAAATAATTGCTCTGACTCGAATATATTAACTGTGTATTTTTTAAAAAGATCGGTTCTATTTCTGTGTTTCAGAAAAGGAGTCGCTTCTATATTCAATTTAAGGTCTAAAAAAGGGATTGAAAGTTGTAAGAAGAATCTATTAAAATGCACAGTTTACAGCTACAGTGAAGAGGGATTAGGATGAAATTAATAAAAAAAGTAATATTATTAATAATTGTTTTTCTTATTTTTAGCTTTCAGATAAATACTCTGCATGCCAATACTATGATTTTTTCCAGATATCATCGAGTTGTTGTCGATGTTCATGATGATGAAGATAATCGATATTCAGTTACTGAACTGCATCAATTAGATAAGTTCATAACCATGTCTCATGTAATTCCCTCTACATATTATGGTAAGCGGATTGTATTGGAGAACGTTAAAGTAAATGGAATGGAATGCGAGGTTGAAGAACGCGATGGCAACTATATTATGCTGGTAAATTTTAATGAGCATAGTATTAATGAGGGAAGTAGTTTTAAATTTGAGTACGATATGGTATTTGGAAAAGATAGTAATTCAGATTTTGATCAATTGCATTTTCCTATCAAAGATGACGGTTTTATATCAACAAGTAATGTTAGTTTTAAATTGACCATGCCCAAATCTTTTGATCATAATTCAGTAAAATTCCTGCATGGAGATAGTGATCGGGAGGTTACTCATGGACTTGATTATACAATAAGGGGTAATGTAATATCGGGTTGGACTGATATATGGAGCGATAAGGTAGTAACTATCTCGTGCAGGCTGCCAGAAGGATATTTTTCAGAGGATGAAACCATAAGATATACTGGTGATAGGTTTAGAGAACGTTTTCCCTCTCCTACTAAAGATTTTCCAGTCTTTATGGCCTATGTATTTTCGTTCATACTGGCTATTATTATTTTTATTTTATGGATTATATATAAAGAGAAACCTTACCCCACTCCAGTTCAATTTTACCCACCACCAAACATTACTCCTGCTGAAGCCGGCTATATAGTTGACGGTGTAGTCGATGATAATGATATTAATTCCTTGCTCATTGACTGGGTGTATAAAGGGTACTGTGAGATTAAAGAAAACGAAATAATGATTCGCCGTTCTTCAGTATATTCGGAATTCCAAAAAGAAATCATTATGAGAAAAATAAAAGAACCTGATCAAAGCATGGCGCCTTATGAACGGGAGTTGTTCAATGATCTTTTTCACTATTCAGCCATAAATAATGAAGTTGTCATAACTAATTCCGATTCCAGTAAGGAAAATAGTGTGAGCATCAGTTATATCAGCTTTCATATAAAAACAGAAATCAAAGAAAAATATGAAAAAAACGAGAAATTGTATACCCGCAACAGTATGAAACAGAGATTTTTATTCCATTGTTTATCTTTGATTCCCAGTTTTATTATAAGCTTTACAGCTATCTTTTCAGGATTAGGTGAAAAAGCTATTGCCTTTGAAGTTTTTTTTGGCGCCCTGTTTTATACGGCAGCTTTTCACTTGACGATATATCTAATATTAGCACTTTTTTTAGAAAAACAGTACATTAAACGGATTGGTATTATAAAAGCGTCAATTACCAGGCGTCCTTATGCCTTGATTTCATCATTACTCCTGATCTTGTTAAGGGGAACCCAGTTCATAATAGCATTTGATGCAATTATGTATTTTACATCACTGGATATTATCACTATTATTCTGATATCCATAATTATCAACACCTTAGCATATAAGTCTCTGAGGCGTACGGAAAATAGCAGGAAACATGCTGCAAATATCATGGGATTTTATGACTTTCTAATAGATGCAGAAAAGCCCAGAATAGAGGCTTTAGTTAAGGATAATCCAGAATATTTTCATGATATACTGCCCTATCTAATGGCGTTTGGCATTACCCAGGAATGGGTGAAAAGGTTTGAAATCTTCGATCCTGCTTCGATGTATGAGGTAGATACCCTGGAGCAAAGTATAGTTTCATTGGTGCGCATGACCCGGCTCTTATCTAAGTAAAATATAAATATAACTTTACCTGTTTAAATATTTACTTGGAGACGCCATCCCATAACATATCGATAAAGTGATGCCAATCTTTTTCAGTCATATCTATTTCACCGCTCAGATAGGCTCGCACGGTATGAACCAATGCGCCATTTATAAACAGCAAGATCGACTGCAGGCTGATATCTTTAAAAAGCTCTGGATTAGAAAAGTACCCCTCAACTAACGGATTATCTTTAAGCATGGCGGTCTCAATCTCTTGCATCACCTTATCATCGATAATTGGAGATCTGTAAAACCTTTCTATAAATTCGAATTCGTCAGGGTTTTCAAGGCCATAGTTGATAAAGGCCTTCATAAAAATATAAAAGGTTTCTTTGAGGGTTTTTCCAACCCTCAGGTTTTGAAACCTGTTAACCATGTCCATTTTATGATATTTATATAGCTCTGATACCAGCTCTTCCTTGCTGGAAAAGTGATGGTAAATGGTACCAACAGCTACCCCGGATGCCTTAGATATTTTACCCATTGAAGCACTTTGAATGCCATTCTCCAGGATCATCATTAAAGCGGTATCCAGGACCCGCTGTTTTTTATCTGTCACATTCTGTTTCATAAAATCCCTCATATTCGCAAATACTTTAGGACTAAATTACAATAAATTACTATTTGCTGTCAAGTAATTCAGGTATGCTGTCTGTAATCAGGCCTTAAGTACCCGCTTTATCATCCAGGCTAAAGGTTTAGCCAGCAGGCCATCGAGTTCAGAGGTCACATTTTTTAGCTCTTTTCTGATCTCGATATGCTGGGGGCAGTGTTTTTCACATTTGCCACAGTTGATGCACAGCGATGCCTTAGCTGCCTTGTCGCTCATGACATCTCCCAATTGGGTATGGTACATAATCATGGAATCCAGGTGGCCAAAGAGATATTTGTTGTTATAGTGGGTAAAGCATTGCGGAATATTGACACCTGCCGGGCAGGGCAGGCAGTAGGCACAACCAGTGCAGGGTACCTTCGTCAGCGATTTATAAATATCTCGCACCCGTTCTACTAGTTCAATATCGGCTTGCGACATACTGCTGGGCAGGGTTTCCCTGGCCGTGTTAATATTCTCTTTGATATGTTCATCGTTATTCATTCCGGACAGAATACAGGTAACTTCCGGGTGATTCCAGATCCATCGTAAGGCCCACTCTGCCGGGCTTCTGGTAATGCTTGCTTTATCCCATTCTCTTTGTACGGCTACAGGCACCTTTCCAGCCAGGTTTCCACCTCGGAGAGGTTCCATAACAAACACAGCAATGTCTCGGTCAGCGGCATATTTTAAGCCTTCCGTCCCGGCCTGATTATACTCATCCAGGTAATTGTATTGAATCTGGCACATGGCCCAGTCGTAATCATCGACAATATTCTTAAAGGTTTGCAAATCACAGTGGGCTGAGAAACCAATGTTTTTTATTAAACCCTGTTCCCGGGAGGTTTCTAAAAACTCAATCACCCCTAGCTCCTTTAACCTGTCCCAAACCGCTTGACTCATTATTCCATGAACCAGATAGTAGTCTATGGTTTTTAGCTGCAGCTTTTGAAGCTGGCTCTGCAGAATGCGGTCCATATCAGCCCTGGACTTGATCGACCATGGCGGAAGCTTGGTGGCAATTTTGACTCTGTTTCTTAATGAGGTATCACTGAAAATCTTTCCCAGAAAGCTTTCACTGCTACCGCTATGGTAGGGGTAGGCAGTGTCGAAATAGTTGACACCCTGCTCGATTGCATAACGGATCTGTGCTTCAGCCTTTTTTTCGTCAATCCGCCCCATCCTGGACGGCAGCCGCATGCACCCATAACCAATGGCTGAAATTTGATCACCTGTTTTTGGAATTTTGCGATATTGCACTGAAGTTTCCTCCTCTTAGAATGAATGTTCATTCGGTTTATAATATAAGAGTATCATGATCGCAAACAGGTGTCAACAGTTTAAATGCCAAAGGCATTAGGGTGCCAGGCTGTGAAGTATCATTTAAGTAAGGTATAATTAATTTGGGATTAATAAAATAAAGTTAGCCAAGAGCTCCAATGGCAAAAAGGAGGTAAATATGGACAATGCAATAGGTGTTTTTTCGGGATCAACCAGCAATAAACTGGCAAAAAGAATCTGTCATAATTTATCATTACCTCAGGGCCAGTCCGAGACCATTGTTTTTTCAGAAGGTAATACATATGTCAAAGTATTGGAAACGGTAAGAGGCCAAGACATCTTTTTGATCCAGTCCATCGGCCTTGATCCTAATAATGAATTTGTTGAAATACTGTTTTGGCTGGATTCTTTTAAGCGAGCCAGTGCCAACTCTGTAACCCTGGTCATGCCCTATTTTGGATACTCTAAAGGTGATAAAAAAGATGAACCCCGGGTTTCGATCAGAGCAAGGGTGTGTGCTGAATGCCTTGAACTGGCCGGCGCCGATAGAATTGTCGCCATGGATTTGCATGCGCCACAAATTCAGGGGTTTTTTAAAAAGCCAGTAGACCACTTGTATTCATACCCCTTGCTGTGTCAGTATCTAAAGCAGTATGATCTGGACAATTTTACAGTAGTGTCACCAGATGCGGGGTACGCCAAGGATGCCAGAAGCTATGCCAGGTACCTGGAACTGCCCCTGGCCATAGCAAATAAAGAAAGGCTTGGCCACGATGAGAATACCAAAGTATTAGAGATAATCGGCTATCAGGATGGCAGTAGTGCGTTAATCGTCGATGATTTCAGTATATCAGGAAATACACTTATCAATCTGGCAGTGGAGTTGAAAAACAGGGGAGCAGAGCAGATAATTGCCTGTATATCTCACATATTATTTGATGAACAGGCGGTTTCCAATATTAAAAACAGTCCGATAGACCTGATAGTATCAACTGATTCAGTAGAAAACCCTCATGTAATCAATTCGTCTAAGATTAAGATAGTATCTTGTTCTCAATTGCTGTCTGAAACCATTTTACGGATTTATAATAAAGAATCTGTCAGTGTGTTGTTCGATAAACTGCCAACAGAATTGATTGTCGAGGAGATAGAATAATACTTAGGGCTTACTGAATACTCTGGTGGCGTCTGAGGTTAGAAGTGTCAGTATATTACGTAATAAAAAAATCCAGAGAATGGTGTGTAAAGGAGCAGATCGCATGTCAAAAAAATTAATAGGTAACAAAGTCATCTTGACACCCGTTACAGAAAAAGATTTGGATTTTATTTGCATGGTCGAATCAGATAAAAGCTTATGGATTTATGAGGAGCAGGTAAAAGAAGATCATGCGGCAATAACAAAGTTGTACCGGAACAGAATGAGTGAAGATGTACATTCTTATGACTTTATTATCTCACAGAAGGATGATGTGAATAATACACCTATAGGCATAGGAAATCTGTGGGGCTACAGTGAGTATCGTAAAAGCTGGGAGATTGGCTATGCCATATTACCTGATTATCAAGCGCAGGGCTATGGTTTTGAAAGTGCCAGTTTGCTGCTAAAATATGCGTTTGAAAAACTAAAAGCCCATAAGGTAGTGGGTATGTGTAATATTAATAATGACATTTCCTCAATACTGATGCAGAAACTGGGCATGACCAGAGAAGCAGTTTTTAGAGAAGAACTCTTTTGGAAAGGGCAATGGACTGATCAGTGCTTTTACTCAATTTTAGAAAAAGAGTATTAGTGATGTTCATCTCCAGTGAGCCTTTACTGTATCGGTTCTGATTATTGCTGAAGAGGGCTTACCTCATCAACAAAAAAAATAGCATCAGCTTGCTCCGATACTGTTGCCTGAAAAACCTGGTTATAAATACCCACAATATTTGTCATTTTATGAAGTAGGGAAGCTCTTTTACCGTGTGAAAAGGTTGGCAGCAGAAATACCGGCCCAACTTGGGCTAAAGCAGTATTTAAACTTTGGGGATGAGGGGTATAGCTCTTACTGAGTTGAGTGAAAGGTTGAGCAGATTGGCCGCGGTTATGCAACATCCAAATCGAAAAAACCTGATCAGGGAATAATTTATTGAGATAGGTGCCCAGTGAAGGAACAAGATAGCCGCCGGGCGGTGCAGCTCCGGCCCTTTTTATATTATTGATGTTTTTGGATAAATGGCGGTTATGGCCCATTAAAACCAATTTGTCGTGGGGCTTCATCTCAGATAAAATATACTGAACATTGTGATACATGTTTTTTTCTCTAATAGCCATGGCTTTATTCAATTGTTGATAATTTTCTGCAGAGTTTGCTGATAAAAAATATGTGAGGCTGTTTCGAATTGACGACAGGCAGTGAACCAGCTGGCGGTAAAGCTTTTCCTGTTGCTGCTGCAGAGTAATGTTAATATTAAGATGCTCCAGGAGCTGATTAAGCCTGACTATTTCTTCTTCAACAGTTTCACCTGCTACCTGCTTGAGGAGCTGCTTCAGTTCTTTACAACAATTGTTAAGCAGACTCGCAGCCTGAGAGTATCCTTCTCCGGGAGTATTGATATCAAATCCAAAGAATTTAATTTTATTTGATAATCTGGCATTCTGGTTGTATATATCTTTAGCTAACCTGGTTTGTTCCGATTTAAATTCTATATAGGGATAGTTTTTAGTGATTTCACCGAGAATACCGCCTTGACTATCTTCCCGATCGTTTCTTCGATTACCCGTATACCCGTATGAGGTGACTTGGTCTAAACCTGATATTTGCCCTGTTTGAAGATATTTATCAATTAAAATACCATCAAACCAGCCAATTTCTTCGCCAATGAAACGCCAACCACGTGAGATCAGATATCTTAACATTATTATCCGATAATTAGTTTTTTGATGAATCCAATGGTCTTCTTCTCCCAGGAAAACAATACGTTTATCTTTCAACGTTTCATCTAAAATTGAGAATTTTTCAATTTCGTCATTCATAAAATCAGGATTAGAGAGCATTACTGCCTGTTCTTTAGCCCATTGAACAAAGGCAGCAGTTCTGCGACTACGGTTAAAAAAAGAGGTTAAAGATTTTATAAAACCGGGCATACTTTGCAATCTCCTTTTGATCAAGTTCAGTCTCTGGTAGAAGGGCTTGCCAATAACAGTCTCGTCTCTGTTCAAGGCAGCGTTTTTTATATCATATATAGCATAACATAAATATATATTTGATAAAATTCTATAATATGGCCTGTTATGGTATTATAGCAACTACAAATGGATAAATAGTTATGATACAATGCTATGCAGAGGAGAAAGTATTATATGGAAGATTTTAAATTAGGTAATGCTTATATAAATTTTATTCTAGAGAATTCCAGTGTTGCTCCATCCGATGATAAGGTCATTGAATACTCTCATCAGGAAAAAATGTGTTTATTGCTGCTACACCGGCAGGGGGAGCAAAACATGTCGCAGATCGCTGGCTTTTTGATGATTCCCAACAGTACTGCAAATTATCTAATCAAAAAGCTATTAAGAACTGAGGATATCAAAACATACAAGAAAGAAACAGATAAGCGGGTAAGCTGGGTTGGTTTAACCGATAAGGGACATAATACAGTTCAGTATTTACAGCGCGATGTAGATGTGCGGATTAAAAAACTGATAAAGTCCTTGGAGGAAATTGCTACTAATAAGCTTAGTGAACAAGATTTTATCATTCTAAAAATGCTGGCCAGGAAAGCTTTTGGTGAAATTTTTCAATAAAATTGAGATCAGCACAGTTAATAAACTGTGCTGATCATCTTTATAAAATTGCTTAATATTAATCTACACCTATCGTTGTATTCGCTGCGGCTTCTTTTTCCAACCAAATATCCGGATAGGCTTTCATATCTGCTATTAAATCTGTCCCCTGTTTTTTCAAGAAATTAATCCTTATAAACCAGTATACTATACCTATGACAAAGAAAATAAGCATGGCTTTATAATCCTGGGGCTGCATTCTTTTGAATAATGACCAGCCCAGCCACATAGATAAGCCAACAGATGTAATGCAAACGATGTAGTTAGTTGTTTTATTCATTTTGAAATAGGCGTTTTTGTGACAGTTGGGCAGTTTTTCCGGCAAGAGCAAGCTGGGCAGATAGTATATTGCCGATAAAAGAAGACCTGGCACAGCCACAATCATAAAGATTCTGCCCAACTCAATCCTGGCCAAAATAATTAGTAGTGAAACCAGGGTTACTGTCCATAAGGTTCTGTGCGGCACATTATGAGGATTTCTTTTGGCAAAAAACTTAGGCCAGATTCCGTCACGGGCTGCAGCCCAATGAACATTGGAATATATTAAGAAAGAGCCATTTAAGGTAGTGAGGGTGGCCAGAATGCCGCCGCCCAGCAGGAAAAAAGTCATCCACGGGCCTTGCAGAAATAATTGAGCGGCATCAGCCAGTGGTTTATTGGCAATCAGTTCATATGGACCTACTCCTACAGTTACATACCCCACTAAAGCATAAATAATTGCAGTAATAAAAGTTGCCAGAAAAAATGTTAATGGAATATTCCGTCCGGGGTTTTCAATTTCATTTCCTAAGGCTAGTACAATTGTTCCCCCCTGAAGTGTGTAGCGAACTATCGCTATTGCTGCCCACAGTCCTGCAAAACCGCCTAACGGTTGAAATACTTTGGCTGGTGTAACATGTGTAGGATCAATGTGGCTAAAGCCGCCAAAGATGTAAATGCCCAGAGCCAGAACCAGGATAGCGACAATTATCTGCTGTAATCTCCCAGACATGCGCACTCCAAATGTACCAATGCCGGCAAAAACCACTGCAATGACAGCTGCAGAAATATATAAATCAGCGCCTGGAACCAGTTTGACAAAGTAGGCTGAAAAAGCAAGGGACATAACGGCAATATTCAGAGACCCGATTAGAGTATTCAGTATTTGAATGTATCCGAGAAACGGGTGAACAAACCGGGAAACATACATATAAGAACCGCCGGTGGCCGGAATTGCACTGCCGACCTGCATAGATGGCAGGGTCATATAAATGGTCAGACAGGCGGCAATGATAAAGGCCAACGGTACTCCAGTTCCGGCTAAGCCAATGGCATAACCGGTAAACACAAAAATTCCAGAGCCGATGATAGCACCCATGGCCAAGGCAATAGCCATGCTTAAAGATAACTTTTTTTTGGTTTCTTTCATTATTTTTTTACCTCCGATTTATAACGCATGACAACAGGATCAGCCCATAATTCCTTATTAAACTCCTCTAAATGTTCTTTGGTATTAACTCCGGGGGTTCCTCCGGTATGAACAAACATTGCTTTCTTACTGTTGGGAATAATTTCGGTTTCCACCAAATCGATAAAGCCTCTCAGCCCTTTACCTGTATAACAGGGGTCTACCAAAATACCTTCCAACTGTGCCAGTTTATAAATTGCCTTACGAGTCTCTGAATCTGGAACATTGTAACCTTCGCCTATATAGTCATTGTATAGACACAGATCATCGATATCTGCTCTTATTTCAACACCTAAGTGCGCAGCAACCTCATTAATATGCTCTACTAAATGTTGGGTTTCATTTTCTGATTTACTTGATACATTAATGCCAATTACTTCAAACGGGGCCTGAAAAATCTTGGCTCCCAGCCAGAGCCCGGCAAATGTGCCTCCTGAGCCATTAGATACAACCAGGTAATCAAGGCATTCGTTCATTTCAGTAAGCTGCTCCATAATCTCCTTAACGGCAGCTATGTAACCATATGTTCCAATGATGGAGTGACCGCCAATGGGGACTTCGTATATTTTATCTCCGGCATATACCTCTGAGTTAACAATTGAATGAACACATGATTCTCTAAAGTCCTGATATGCTTTGACTACTTCACCATAACTTTTTCCGGCTATCTCCTGCCGTAGCTCAGTTGTATCCATAAAGACAACCTCACTCCCCAGAATGCGGTCTAACAGCAGGTTGCCGCTGATTTCCAGAGGGGGAATTCCATAAACCATAATGATTGATTTAAGACCAAATTTCGCGGCTGCGGCAGCGGTTAAGCGGCCGTGATTGGTTTGAACCCCGCCAAATGTCAACACAGTGTTGCAGCCTTGTTTCAAGGCATCGTGCATAATGTAATCCAGTTTGCGTAGCTTGTTTCCTCCTGCTGCCAGTCCTGTTAAGTCGTCTCGCTTAATAAACAACTCTGCTTTGCCTATACTCTGACTAAGCCGTTTTAATTTGTGAAGTGGAGTTGGTAAAAAACCTGTATTAACTCTTTTTTGCAGTAACTCCTCAAGTTTAGCTCTCTCTAAATTTCGTTGATTACCATGCTCTTTATTCAACTAAATCACCACCTTTCTTCAATATTTCAAAAACTGAAATATTATTTTAAAGTATAGCATATTACTTCAAAAATTGAAATAATATATTTCAATTTTTGAAGTAAAATAATTTAGTAAATAGTAGAGCATTGCTAAGGGGAGTTGAGGTAATTTCATTCTCAATAGTGCTGTTTCCATCCTTACTATTAAAAAAAAATTATAATAATAAGCTTACTACAATATTTTGTTGACATTAAACAGGGGAAAAGATTATAATATCTTAGATTATGAGAATGATAATCATTATACTTATACAGCTTGATAAGGAGGACCAATATGATTCGCCTCTATACTGATAGCATCAATATTGGCTATGGTGAGAATTTGGTAGTAAAAGATCTCAGTGTAGAATTCCCAAATAATAAGATAACAACAATCATTGGCGCCAATGGCTCAGGCAAATCAACTTTACTGAAAGCAATTACCCGCATTATTTCCCATCAATCTGGATCAGTTATCCTGGATGGTAAAAATATATTACAGGAAAACACTAAAATACTGGCTCAAAAAATGGCTGTCCTGCCACAAACCCAGGAAGGTGCCAGTGGTTTAACCGCTGGAGAACTGGTCTCTTATGGCCGCTTTCCTTACCAAAGAGGTTTGGGGCGCTTAAGCAAAAGAGATTATCAGATAATTGACTGGGCTCTGGAAGTGACCGGAACGCTGGATTTTAAATACCGCTCTGTAGATACCCTTTCCGGAGGCCAACGCCAGCGGGTTTGGATAGCTATGGCTTTAGCTCAAGAGACGGATATTATTTTCTTGGACGAGCCCACAACTTACCTCGATATGGCTCACCAGCTGGAAGTCTTAGAACTATTGCAACAGTTAAATACCGAACAAGGAAGAACAATCGTCATGGTTTTGCACGATTTAAATCAGGCTGCTCGCTTTGCCGATTATCTTATCGCCTTGAAAGACGGGAAAATTGTCAAAGCCGGCAATTGTGAAGAGGTGATTAACCAGCATGTTTTGAGAGAGGTGTTTCAGATTGATGCGGAAATAGGCAGAGATCCTCGAACCCAAAAACCTATTTGTATCACCTATAATTTATTAAGGAGAAATGTTAATGAAAAGGATACTAATATCTATTTTGCTAATGTGTGTGTTAATTTTTAGTGCCTGCAGTAGCCAGGTGGCAGATCATGAGCCGACAGGCTTAGATACTATTACCTATGAATCAGAGTCGGGGTCGATTGAAGTGCCCGCCAAACCAGAACGTATTGTAGTTTTATACTCTTTTTTATCGGGTAGTGTAATGGCGCTTGATGGCAATATTGTTGGGATAGACCAGTGGTCTAAAATGAATCCGCAATATGAAGAATACATTAAAGATGCAGTGGTAGTATCAGATGAAAGCCTGGAAAAAATAATTGAACTTGAACCAGATCTGATCATTGCCGCTCCCTCCAGTAAAAACCTTGATAAACTTAAAGAGATCGCAGCTACAGTGACTTTTACCTATGGTAGATTAGAATATTTGGATGTACATTTGGAAATTGGCAAGCTTTTAAACAAGGAAGAAGAAGCTCAAACCTGGATCGATGATTTTAAATCCCGAGCAAGTCAAGCCGGAGAAAACATCAAAGCGAAAATCGGCTCAGAGGCGACAGTATCTGTAATAGAAAGCTTTGAAAAACAGCTTTATACATTTGGAGACAACTGGGGTCGCAGTACTGAAATAATTTATCAGGAAATGGGGCTGTTAATGCCAGAAAAAGTCAAGGAAATGGCCCTTAATGATGGTTACTATGCTTTGTCACCTGAGGTTTTGCCTGAGTATGCCGGTGACTACATCATATTCAGCAAGGAACCGGAGGCTGACCACTCTTTTCAGGAGACAGAAACATACAAAAATATACCTGCTGTGAAAAATGATCGGGTCTTTGAAGTTAATGCCAGAGAGTTCTATTTTAATGATCCGATTACCCTGGAGTTTCAATTAGATTTTCTGATGAAAAGCTTTTTGGGTGAATAAAAGAAAAAAGAATTCTCACTCAGAGAATTCTTTTTAATTTATCAGGCCATGTAAAGGAGGGGAGATTAATGAAAGAAGAAAAACAGCATTTTACTCCATTTATGGCTAAACTGCTGATAGCAATGTGTATATTTGCAGTCATGTTTACTTTGGCTTTGCTTTTCGGGGCTGCAGATATTTCACTGAGAAATATATTGCTGGCCCTGACTACAAATCAAACTGGGGATGAAATTTTAATTATTCGGGAGATTAGGCTGCCACGTGAACTTGGGGCAATCCTGGTAGGAGCAGCATTAGGTGTATCCGGAGCCATTATGCAGGGAATTACCAGAAATCCGCTGGCCGACCCCGGGCTGTTGGGTTTAACTGCTGGCGCTAATGCTGCTTTAGCCATTACCATGGCTTTTTTTCCAGCAGTCAATTATCTGGGCCTTACCATAGTTTGCTTTATTGGAGCAGCTGTGGGAGTGGCCTTGGTTTTTGGTGTCAGTGTTGTTAAACGAGGGGGATTCACTCCGATGCGCATTGTTTTGGCCGGGGCAGCTGTCTCCACATTTTTATACGCCCTGGCTGAAGGTACGGCTATATACTTCAAACTCTCCAAGGATGTGTCCCTATGGACAGCTGGTGGACTGGTCGGTACCTCGTGGAAACAACTGCAAACAATTGCACCATTTATTTTATCTGGAATTTTTGTGGCCATCCTGTTTTCCAGACAGCTGACCATTCTCAGTTTAAGTGAAGATGTCGCAATTGGCCTGGGACAAAAAACAGCACGAGTCAAGGCCGTCCTTTTTATAGTTATTGTCTTGTTGGCTGGAGCTGCAGTAGCACTTGTTGGAAATATGGTTTTTATCGGTCTGATGATTCCTCATATAGTTCGTACGTTTGTCGGAACCGACTACCGGTTTATCATACCCATGTCAGCAATCTCTGGGGCTACCTTAATGCTTTTTGCCGATACAATAGGTCGGACAATCAGTGCTCCCTACGAAACCCCGGTAGTGGCCATTATTGCTATCATTGGTTTGCCGTTCTTTCTCTTTATTGTACGGAAAGGAGGTAAGGCATTCTCATGATTCAACCAGCTCTGATTAAAAAACAGCGCAAGATTATTTACTTTTTGCTGTTACTGATTGCTGTTAC
>JANQLZ010000053.1 GCA_028280325.1 Bacillota bacterium | reverse complement strand
AGACGGTATTCCCCAGGGCTTTAATGATGTTGAGATTTACAATGCCGAATTGGATCAATTGCTAAACGCCGGACGGGCAACCTATGATCTGGAAGAGCGCAAGGTGATTTATCATCAATTGCAGGAGGTATTAAATGAGGAGCTGCCCTACATTTGGCTGCACACTACCGACGATATGGAGGGCATGAACAAGAGAATTAAGGATGTAGTTTGGTCGCCAATCGGTTCGATGTGGATTCATAAATGGAGTATTGAGGAGTAGTTGAAATAATATGTGGCAGGCCACAGCTTGCCACATATTTTATCCATACCCAAAAGGAGAATTCATATGGGAAAATATATTGCACGAAGAGTTATGCAGATGGTGATAGTCATTTTGGGAATAACAATTATCTCCTTTACGATAATGCATTTGGCTCCCGGAGATCCGGTTGACCTGCTGGCCGGCCGCACGGCAACTCCGGAGCAACGGGCGCATATCAAGCACTTATACGGGCTGGACAAGCCGATCATCATCCAATACTTTGCCTGGATCAGCAAAGTGGCGCAAGGTGATTTTGGCCATTCTTATATCTCTGGCAGACCGGTCTTAACCATGATACTGGAGCGGTTGCCGGCTACCTTAATCCTCAATTTTTGGGCCATGATTATAATCTATCTATTGGCTATTCCAATCGGTATGTTATCGGCGCTGCGCCAGTATTCCTGGTTCGATTATATTGCCACTACGGTTGCCTTTCTGGTCAGGGCCATGCCGGCCTTTTGGTTTGCGCTGTTGCTGGTCTATTTTGTGGGCATGAGGGTTGAGGGTATTGAAATAGCCGGTATGTCTACGTATGGAATTAACTGGGGTGTACAGTCGTTTTGGACAGTTTTTAAAGATCGTTTGAGCTACATAGTTTTACCGCTGACAGTGCTGGCCTTCGGCGGCATGTCTGGAATAACTCGCTTTATGCGGGCCAGCATGTTAGATGTCATTCATCAGGATTACATTAGAACAGCCCGAGCCAAAGGGCTGCCAGAAAAAAAAGTAATAACCAACCATGCGTTGAGAAATGCGCTGTTGCCGATTGTCACCCTGATCGGCTTTGAGTTGCCAATTTTATTTGGCGGTGCAGTTATCATTGAAACTATCTTTTCCTGGCCCGGTCTTGGTTTGCTGGCGGTAACTGCCATATTCCAGAGAGATTATATGGTGGTAATGGCTTTTAATATAATGGGTGCGGTGATGACGGTTATTGGCATGTTTATTGCCGATATGCTCTATTTAGTAGTCGATCCCCGCATTAAATACGATTAGGGGTGAGTGATATGATAAAACTTGAAGAGAAAAAGCTGAACCTGCAGCTGGAAGAGACTTTTGCCCAAATGGTCTGGCGCCGCTTCAAGCGCCACAGGCTGGCGGTAATCAGCTTAGTGTTTCTGATATTCATAACTTTGGTGGCCATCCTGGCTCCCTTTATCAGCCCTTATGATTATGAAAAAACTAATACAGAGCACACCCTGGAAGCCCCTTCGGCTCAGTTCTGGTTTGGAACCGACAGAATCGGCAGGGATCTGTTCAGCAGAGTTGTCTGGGGCAGCCGTATCAGTTTAAGCGTGGGATTTGTGGCAGCGGCGGTGTCGGTTATGGTCGGTACCACCATCGGATCGCTGGCCGGGTATTTTGGGGGAATTGTCGATGATATCTTAATGCGGTTTACAGAAATGGTGATGTCGTTTCCAGTGATATTTTTGCTGTTGACCATCATTGCAATAGTTGAAAGAAGTGTCTTTAACATCATGATGGTCATCGGACTGACCGCTTGGCCGGGGCTGGCCAGGCTGGTTCGGGGGCAGTTTCTCTCGTTACGGGAAATGGACTATGTTGAAGCGGCCCGGGCTTTGGGCGCCACCCATAAGCGAATTGTCTTTCGCCATATGCTGCTCAACTGTATGGCTCCGATTATTGTCAACGCCACTTTGGGTGTTGGGGCTGCCATTTTAGCTGAGTCCGGCTTGAGCTTTCTGGGGTTGGGCATCATCAATCCACCCAGCTGGGGAACGGTTTTGAACTCGGGGCGGGCCCACCTGCGCTTCGCACCCTGGATAATGATGATTCCTGGGGCCCTTATCTTTCTCACGGTATTGGCCTTTAACTACATTGGCGACGGACTGCGGGATGCGTTAGATCCTCACTTAAAACGGTAAGGGGGAGTAGCAAAAAATGAGAGAAATCCTGTTGGATGTCAAAGATTTACGCACTGTTTACCGCACTGTTGCCGGAGAGATTGTCGCTGTCGATGGCGTTACATTTAAGCTGTACAAAGGGGAAACATTGGCCATTGTGGGGGAAAGCGGTTCAGGAAAAAGCCAAACCGCATTTTCAATCCTGCAATTGATTCCACAGCCACCGGGTAGAATTGAAAGCGGCACGGTGTTGTTTAAGGAGCAGGATTTACTGCAATTAGATAAAGAGGGTATCCGGAAAGTAAGAGGTAATCAGATATCAATTATATTTCAGGAGCCGATGACCAGTTTAAACCCGGTTCATACAGCAGGGCGGCAGATTGCCGAGGTATTAGAGCTGCATCAGGGTCTGGATAAACAGCAGGCTTTAGCCACAGCAGTTGAATTGCTGGAGATAGTTGGCATACCTGATGCCGATAAGCGGGTCAGGGAATATCCGCACCAGCTTTCCGGGGGCATGCGTCAGCGGGTAATGATTGCCATGGCTTTAGCCTGTAAGCCGAATCTGTTAATTGCAGACGAGCCGACGACAGCATTGGATGTCACCATTCAGGCGCAAATTCTGGCTGAAATGGAGCGGCTGAAAGAGAGCTTCAACATGAGCATTATCCTGATAACCCATGACTTGGGGGTAGTGGCCAGTATGGCCGATAGGGTTGTGGTCATGTATGCCGGCCAGGTTGTGGAAGTTAATGATATAAAGTCATTATTCGATTTCCCCAGCCATCCGTATACCATTGGCCTGATCAACTCTATCCCCAAAATGGATCAGGAAACAGAATGGCTGGAGGTAATAGACGGCAATGTGCCTGACCCGCTGTTAATGCCGGTAGGCTGTCGTTTTCATCCCCGCTGCCCATATGCTCAGCCTCGTTGTTCCGCTGAAATGCCGCCTTTAACAGTACTGGCCAATGATGTCTGCTATCGCTGCTGGTATCCGCAAAATACTGAGAAAGGTGGTGTTGAGTATGTTGAATAAGCCGGTTTTACTGAACGTTAAAGACCTGAAAAAATATTTTCCGGTTAAAGCGGGTTTGTTCAGAAAGCCAACAGCTTTTGTCAGGGCGGTAGACGGAGTCAGTTTTCAAATTAACAAAGGAGAAACATTGGGAGTAGTCGGCGAGAGCGGCTGTGGCAAGTCGACCTTGGCCCGTTCGGTTTTGCGCCTATACCAGCCGACGGCCGGACAGGTTATCTTTAACGATATTGATATTTTAAAACTGGCTGCGCATCAGCTGCGTCAAGTGCGCCAGAATATGCAGATAATATTTCAGGACCCGTTTTCATCATTAAATCCACGCTTGACCGTGGGACAGATCATCAGGGAATCACTTGATATCCACAGCTGGAAAACCAAGGCTGAGCGCAAGGTCAGAGTGGAAGAATTAATTGAAATTGTCGGGCTGACCAAAAGGCATTTAAAGCGATACCCACATGAGTTCAGTGGCGGACAGCGCCAGAGAATCGGGATTGCCAGAGCCTTGGCGTTGCGGCCCCAATTAGTTATCTGTGATGAGCCTGTCTCTGCGCTTGATGTTTCAATTCAGTCTCAAATACTTAACTTACTAAAGAAATTGCAAATAGATTTTGATTTAACCTATATCTTTATTGCCCATGATTTAAGCGTAGTGAAACATGTGAGCGATAGAGTTGCGGTGATGTATCTGGGCAAAATAGTAGAAACAGCAACCTCGAGCCAGCTCTATGCAGAGCCGCTTCATCCCTATACTCAGGCCTTGCTGTCATCAATTCCGGAACCTAATCCGCATCTGAAAAAGGAAGGAATATTGTTGAAGGGCGATGTACCCAGCCCTTCAAACCCGCCTCCGGGCTGCAGATTTCATACCAGATGCCGTCACTGTATGGATATTTGCACCCAGCAGGAGCCGGCTACCATAGAAATCCATCCCGAACATGGGGTAGCCTGCCACCTTTACGGGAACAAATAAATAGTTTACATGTGGCAAAAAAAATGGTAATCTAGAGAGGTAATTAGCGGACGGAGATGATCTTATATGAGAAAGGCTAACAGCTATTAATTAATTTAAGATTTAGCATGAATTGTGCCCCAACTTGCCAGGCAAGTCTGGTTTGTTGTGTTCAGTTTATGTTCTTAGAGTATTAATACTGTTGTGTTCTTTCGCTTATGGGATATCCAGCCGGATAGTTTATAGATTATTTATACATGGCTTAAGATATGACATAAGCAGATTGACAATTCTTTCAGTCCGTAGTGCCAACACCGGACTAAGTATTTGTCCTAAACACAGAGGATACTCTGTGTTTTTTGTATTTAAAAAAGGAGTGATAATATGCTAAGAACACAATTTGATGCTGCTTATCTGTTACCTGGAGATGATACTTGTAAACTGATTGTTTAATTGGGTGTCATCCTAAAAAAAAGTGAGGAAGATAATAATTATTAAAAATATTGGCATTTACGCCCATGTCGATGCTGGAAAAACTACTATTACTGAACATTTG
>JANQLZ010000048.1 GCA_028280325.1 Bacillota bacterium | reverse complement strand
CTACGCCATTTAAGATATCAGCTTTCATTTTTTGACGCTGTTCAGGATCAGCAAGCCTTTCGCGCATCTTGCTGGCACCGCCGACATGAGCCCAGGGTGGCAGCACTGCGCTTAATCCACAGGCCGAGGCCTTAAACGGATACTGATCGAAAGTGACCTCGACCCCTTCATTTCGCGCACAGTCGATTAAGGCCAGAATCTCGCTGGATTTGCCCCACATATGGCTGCCCATTGCCTTCAGATGAGAGATCTGTACTGGCACCTGGGCTTGTCGGCCAATCTCGATAGCTTCATTCACTGCGTCTAAAACGTAATCATTTTCTCCTCTGATATGAGAATAATATAATCCATCGTATTCAGCTACTACTTTAGTTAACTCGATTAGCTCAGCTGTGTCAGCGTAGGAGCTGGGTGTGTATATTAAGCCGGTACTCATTCCAAAGCAACCGCTTTCCATCGCCTCACGGAGCAGGGATTTCATTTCTTCCATCTCAGCTGAGGTGGGCTTTTCGGGCCTGTAACCCATAACACACTGCCTGATAGCAGCCTGTCCGGTAACCGGAACCGCATTAATGCTTAAATCTTTTTCTTCCAAAAGCTTTAAAAACTCATCTGTAGTCTGCCAGGTTATTTCTATTTCAGATTTGTCACTTGTCTGCAAACGCAGCTCAGTCACCGGTGCTAAAAAACTGCCGCACTGGCCCAATACATTGGTGGTTACTCCCTGAAGTAAATGAGAATGAGATCTGCCGTCCATATACAATACCATTCCCGAATGGGTGTGGGCATCGAAAAATCCCGGGCTTAAATAAAGCCCTTCGGCATCGATAACCTGCTGGGCATCAGCCTCATTAAGGTTGCCAATAGCTACGATTTTATCACCTTGAACCGCTAAATCACCGTATCTCCACGGATTGCCTGCACCATCTAACAAACGTGCATTTTTGATAAGATAAGAATACATAGTTTGTCCTCCTTCTCTAAGATATTATTCGTGAGAGTAACAGATAATCCTTCTGTTATCGAAAAACTAAATTATTATCAGTAATTTGACAGCTTTACTGGTCAGATTTTTGCTATAATAATTCTAACAAACCTGTGGAGGGATAAAATGAAAACACTTTTTGATCACGTCAACATCAATAATATTGAATTAAAAAATAGATTGGTTAGATCGGCTACCTGGGAAAGAATGGCTGACGAAAACGGCTATGTTAATGATAGATTGGTAAAGGTATATCAGGATTTGGCTCAAGGTGGGGTGGGATTGATAATTACCGGCTATGCTTTTGTTACAGCAGCAGAGCAGCCCAACCCCAGAATGATAGGGGTCTGCGATGACAGCTATATTGAAGGCCTGCAGAGGCTGACAGAGGTTGTCCACAATAATGACAGCAAGATTGTGCTGCAGATTGCCTATGGCGGTTCACAAACCAGGTATCAGACTGAAAACCGGGTCATCTGGGGTCCTTCAGCTGTAAAGCATCCGAGAACCGGTGTTGTTCCGATAGAAATGAGCCAGCAGCAGATTGATGAATTAATCGATTGGTTTGCTGAGGCAGGAGTCAGAGCCCAAAAAGCCGATTTTGATGGTGTTCAGATTCACGGCGCCCATGGCTACCTGCTGAGCCAATTTTTAAGCCCGTATTTTAACCGTCGCACAGACAAATATGGAGGTTCACTAAAAAACAGAATGAGAATTATCTGTGAGATTTATGAGGAAATGCGCTCGCGGGTCGGGTCGGATTTTAGTATAATGATAAAGATAAACTGCAGTGATTTTACCGATAATGGATTTACTTTTGCTGATGCCCAAGTGGTTTGTCAACGCCTGGCTGAATTGGGGATAGATGCAATCGAAGTCAGCGGGTCGAAAGACCCGGCTGCCAAACCGGCAGACCAATCAATTTTTGCCAAGTATGCAGCTAAAATTGCTGAACAGGTGGCCTGTCCCGTAATAGTTGTCAATAAAAACAGAGATCCACAATTAATAACAAATTTATTGAATAACACAGATATAGCTTTTTTCTCATTTTCTCGGCCATTAATACGGGAGCCAGATTTGCCCAACAGGTGGAAAAATGCCGATTTTGGCAGCGCTAAGTGTATATCCTGTAATAAATGTTTCAATGAGCAGGGTATGAAATGTATTTTTCTTGTTTAAGTAGATGTAAATTACTATTTTTTTAATGATTATTTATTACTATACAGGAAAATAGAAGTTTATAACGAAGTTAAATATAATGCAGTCAGTTTTTTTGGTACTAAGGGGGGTTTTTATGGAAAGCACTTTAGACAATGTATCGTTGCTTGTAGAGCATCTTGAAGAAGGGGATTTTGAGTACTTACATAATTACATTAGCAAAGTTCGGAATTTAGCTTTGAGCTCTTCTGAGAGAAGAAAAATACTTACATTAGCAGATAGCTATCAGAATTCAAGCGACGAAATGGGAGGGCTACTTGTTAACTTAGCCTTGAGTACTTTAGATAAAGCGCTTTTGGAGGATATTGAGATAGCCTTTAGTGGTTGGAACAATGAAATGAGACAGGCCGGGCTGCGCTATCTGGACCGCTTGGCAATTACCAGCTCCATAGATTTGTACGCCAAGCTGTTGTTAAATCACCGGAGCGAGATTGTTCAAATACCGCTGGATAAGACTAGAGAAGATAAGCAGTTATTACTTAGATTTTTGACTAAAACAATAGATTGTTTAAATAACTCTAATTTAAAAGAAGAGTACTATAGTTTAACCCTGGATGTTATTGACATTGCAGCTCAATCATACATAAACAAATTAAAAGAAAACCTGATAGCTGATTTAATAATTGCGTCAGCATCATTGAGCAAATACCGCCATCAGTTTGGCGAGTATTGGATTTGGAGCCATCCTTTATATTTAAAAATAAGAGAACTATCCTGTCTGTTGCTGGAGCTGGCCGGCAGAATAGGCGATGAAAACTTTGTATCTCCATTGCGGTCGTTCATGCGCATAAAAGATATGCGGATCAGGTATTTTACCGCCGTTTCGATTATCAGGTTACGAGGACAGGTGCGTAAAACAGACTTTTTGTCTATTGCCTCCAGCCCCGAAATGAGAAATACCCTGTATAGAGCACTGGAGAAAATGGGAAAATTGGAGCATTTCCCAGATCAGTATTTAAGCCGCGAGTTTTTTGCCGAAAGCCAAATGGTTGAGTGGCTCAAGAATTCTAAGTTTTTAGGCCGAGTTCCCGAAGAGATAGAGCTTAGCTGTATTTTTGATACCAATGACGGTGATGTTAAATATGAATGGTATCTCTTTAGGTTTAAATCAACTAAGGTTGGTTTCGAAGATCGGGGCTTTATGGCCGGAGTCGCTGGTCCGTATCTGAAAAATGGACCACAGACCCCAGAAGGGGGCAGTTTAACCTTTAGCTGTTTCGAGAATTTTAATACCAGAAGCCCCCAAGAGCATATTGAGCAGATATTTTCGGTACTACAAAGCCAGGTCAAATAGGGTTGGGGGCTTCGGCCCTGTTGTGCTCCCATAATCAATGCTATCTCCGCGTCAGTACGCTAAAATATTTAAAAACATATACTGGCTTGTATTATGTTATATAAATATTTTCGCTATTCCTTGATTTAGCATCAATTCTGAAAGCCTAGGCTGTTGGGGGGTTGCGTCGGTTATAGTTAAGGCTTCGTAGTTACTGTGCTTCCATAATTAATACTATCTCAGTGTCAAAGAGAAAATCTGCTCAAAGATATACTACTCGTATTATCTTTATCACAGATTTTCTCTTTTCCTTGATCTAGCATCAATT
>JANQLZ010000038.1 GCA_028280325.1 Bacillota bacterium | reverse complement strand
TTAAAATGCAAATCTTTTTTACTAAATACCAATTTTATGATTGGAACTTCCTAAAGTATCTTTATAATCTCAGGTTCATTTCTTTTGGCCATCGTAGGAATTTGAGCTGGATAGCCGATAATAAGTGGAACAATCATTTCATGGTTCTTTGGGAATCCTATTTTATTCAGCAACTCCGGTGAACTGATTTGTCTGGCAAAATTAATCCAACAGGTTCCAAGGCCACGGTCAACAGCTGACATCATAAAGTAACTGGCGGCAAGAGCGCAGTCAACTGGCATATTTTTTAATTTTTTCTCACCGATAATATAGACAACAGCCGGGGCATTATAAAAGATATTGTATTGGTCATTCATCAGCATCTTCTGATATTTTTTAACATAGTCATTGGGATTGGCTGCTATTCTATCAAGAATATTCTTTTTAGCCTCATCAGATATTTCCTGCATCAGTGCTCTATCGTTGATCACGATAAACTTCCAGGGCTGACCATTACCAGCACTCGGCGCATAGGTGCTCTCTTTAATTATCTCCATAATAATTTCATTGGCAACTGCCTTTTCCTGATAGTTTCTGATGGAACGCCTTTTTAAAAGCAGATCAGCATAATTCATTTCACTGTCCTCCATAAATATTTCCTTTATATTCCTGATATTATTGTAGCAAAGTTAATGTGTTAATTCTACATTTTGTCTGACACTACTGGCTTGTCTTCTCAAAAAAGTTTTACCTTAGTTCAAATTAATGCTTGACAAAGGTAAACTAATAAGCTATTATTTTATTTGTAATAATTACAAATAAATTATAAATACAAAATTGTATTAATAATAAACAATAGCTAAGCACTGATTTATCCAGTGGGGCAGGAGTTATGGTCAGTGATGGCTTTGATATAGATTACATCAAAGACGCTGCAGTAATTGCATAGTTGTCAGCAAATTAAATTAAAAAGGAGAGGTAATATGGAAAACAGAATGCCGCTTATTGGAGAACAATTCCCCGCAATGGAAGTAGTAACAACTCATGGTGTTATAAATCTACCCGAAGATTATCAAGGAAAATGGTTTATTTTATTTAGCCATCCTGCAGATTTTACCCCGGTCTGCACTACCGAATTTGTTGCTTTTCAGCAACTGACAGAGGAATTTAAAAAGCTCAATACTGAACTCGTCGGCCTTAGCATAGACCAGGTATTCTCTCACATCAAATGGGTTCTCTGGATCAAAGAAGAGTTAAATGTAGATATACAGTTTCCAGTTATTGCTGATGATACGGGAACAGTATCTAAAGAACTGGGCTTAATTCATCCAGGTAAAGGAACCAATACTGTCAGAGCAGTGTTTATCGTCGATCCTGAGGGAGCTATCAGAGCAATACTCTACTATCCTCAGGAATTGGGAAGAAATATGGAGGAAATTGTTAGAATGGTTAAGGGACTGCAGATTTCCGACCAGGAAGGTGTAGCCATGCCTGCTGGCTGGCCCAAAAATTCGCTGGTAAAAGACCGGGTCATTATTCCACCGGCAGCCGATGTTATGACAGCAGAAAAGAGACTTAAAGAGTATGAGTGTTTTGATTGGTGGTTCTGTCACAAAAAATTATAGAATTTATCAGCTCCGGTTAATCAACCGGAGCTTTTCAGCAAATCCCAGACCCATTTGGGTGAGATTAACATTTACCGAAAGGCGAGCAATTGCACCGGCAATTCCACTATCTTATGCAGTAAATACAATACTGGATTTAGTAAGGTAACGTTTTGCTATCGGATATCGTATTACCCAATCTCTCTCGTCCCACAAATACTCTGGAGATTTTCCCATTCTTCATATGGCCAATTCTGTGACATACATAATCAAGTGCCGATAAATCATGAGAAATCATCAACATAGCTATGTCTTCTCTTTGAAATATATTTATTAGCAGATCTAAAATATCGTATTTTGTTCTTATATCTAAGGCTGAGGTGATTTCATCTAAGATTAAAAATCTGGGGTTAACCACCAGAGCCTTTGCTAAAGCAACCCTTTGGCACTGTCCGGTACTTAACTCTGGAGACCGTCTGGAAAAGTATTTCTCGTCGATACCAACACTTGCCAGACATTTCTTGGCAATATCTTTCATTTCATCTTTGGCATGCAGTTTTAAATATCTCAACGGTTCCTGGACAATGTCAATGATTTTTCGGCGCGGATTTAGACAGCCCCTTTCATTTTGAAATACAAATTGTACTTTACTATACAGTTTTCTTTTCAGTTTTTTGCTTACTTCAGCAAAATCCTCTCCCAGAAAAAATATCTGGCCGCTGTCGTAAGATTGTAGTCCGGCAAGTATCTTGGCCAGAGTCGATTTCCCACATCCGCTTTCGCCAAACAAGCCAAAGATTTCCTTTTCATATATTTCAATTGACAGATTATTTAGCACTTGAAAGTTGTCAAACTCTTTAAAAATATTATTAACCTCTACTAACACTTGGGGCGAAGGAATATTACTGATCTGCTGCAGCTGACTATTATCTTTTTTCTGTCTTTCAATAATTCCGATCATATCTCGTACCAAAGCGGTTGTGGCAGAACTTTGGAGCTTTTGATATGCCCCCCTCTCCACGATTTCACCGTCATGCATGACTAAAATTCTATCAGAAAAATCTTTCGCTAACTTTAAATCATGAGTAATAAACATAATAGACATTCCCAGCTGATCTCTGGCTTTTCTCAGCAATTTTATTACATCATTTTGACTGACCGTATCCAGAGCAGAAGTGATTTCATCAGCGATGAGCAGATCCGGCTCTGTGCAGATAGCCAAAGCAATGCAAACTCTTTGGCTCATTCCACCGCTAAGTTGGAATGCATAGCTGCTGAGTATTCTGTCGATATCAGAAAAATTTAAAAAACTTAGATACTGTTTGCTGATTTTCAAATACTCATTTTCATTAATACCTTTACTCAATAATGTTTCTTTGAAATGCTGTTGGACTGTTAGAATGGGGTTCAAAGCCTGCTGAGCATCCTGAAAAACATAAGTGATCCGCGTCCCTCTTATTGCTGACCAGACAGTATTAGTGCCCGGCAGAACATAGTCTTCCACTTCGCTTATCGTCAGATTTCCAGCTACAGCTGCGCTGGGAGGCAGTAAACCGGTTAAGGCTTTAGCCAAAGTTGATTTGCCGGAACCACTTTCCCCGATGACCGTAATAACCTCACCCTTAATAATATCAAATGATATATCTTTAATAAAACTGCTGTTTGAACTGTTCTTGTATTTAATGTTCAGTTTTGATATGTTCAAGACTTTTGCTTCTGTCATTATCCACCTCCACCTATATTTCAATAATCTCAAAAGGATCTAATTTATCTCTAAGCCCTTCCCCAATTAAGTTGAGAGATAAAACAGTAAAAAAAATAAATATACATATGCCAATTATTAAGTAAGGAGCCTGAAAGAAATAAGCTTTGCTATCTGATAACATGCTCCCCCATTCAGGAGTCGGTGGCTTGGCGCCTAGACCAAAAAAAGAAAGTGCCGACATAGATAAGATTAAACTTCCCAGTTTAAATGTAGCCAGTATGAAAGCAGGGCTAAAGATTCTGGGCAATAGCTCACGAATCATTATTATCACATCACTTGCTCCAGCAACTTTAGCTGCCAAAATCTCTGGCTCTTCTTTATACTTTAGAGTCACACTGCGTGATAAACGCGCAAATGGAATCCACCATACAATAGCTATAGCGATTAACAAATGCACTAATCCGGTTCCAAAAAGTGAGGTTATAATCATAGCCAAAACTATAAACGGAAAAGCTACTAAACAGTCAACTATTCTCATGATAATTCGATCGACCAGTTTACCATGATAGTATCCCGCTATCAATCCTAAGGCCGTTCCTAACAGAGTATTTACAACTGTTGCTAATAAGGCCGCGACTAAGGTACGTCTGCCGCCATACAATACCCTTGAAAAAACATCTCGTCCAAACTGATCTGTACCCATTAAATGGGTTAAATTTGGGCTTTTTAATCTATCCACGGGATTTTGCTCTATCGGGCTGAAGGGAGCAATTGCATTGGCAAATGTACAGCTGATAACAATCATTATTAAGATAAAGATACCGAGAAAAATCGTTAAATTCGGATTTTTATTTACTTTTAACCGCCCCATCTTATTTTCCTTTCAGGCCGTTTTAGTCGAGGATCAATAAAGATGTATCCTAATTCCACCAACAGATTAATGGCAATCACAATACATATCATTAAAAATCCATAGCCCTGTACGACCGGATAATCACGTAGCAAAATACTATCCAAAGCATATTTTCCAATACCCGGCCAGGAAAAAATGCTTTCGATTATGACAGAGCCTCCAATTAAGTTCACAGAGGAATGGGCAGCAAGGGTCATGATGGGCAACATAATATTCTTCAGCGCCCCGCGGATGACAGCTCTCTTTTTAACTCCCCTGGCAATCGCAAAAGCGGTGTACTGCTTCCCCAACTCCTCCAGCATATTACTTCTTACAACTCTAATGAGCGCTGGAGAAGATATAATGCCTAAAGTAATAGTTGGCAAATACAGCCTCATTAGACTGACAGTATGGGAGATTTCATATAGTTTAAGTCTGACTGCGAATAAATACAATAGCATTAAGCTAATCGCAAAGCCCGGCAACGAGGATAAGAATACACAAAATAGTCTGATAAGATTATCGATAGTTTTATTATGCTTTAATGCAGAGATAATCCCCAAACCTATACCAAGCGTTAACTGAATAATAATGGCAGGTATTGTCAATAAAAGAGTTGCTGGCATTCTTTTGCCCAGCTCTATAATAACTGGCTGGTTGGTGTAAAATGAATCTCCCAGATTAAATCTAAGTACATTTTTCATCCAGGCAACATACTGAACCAAAATAGAATCATCCAGATGATAAGCTTCTCGCAATTCCTGATATTTTTCTTGATAGACTTGGTTATTTACAGAAGCCACTTCGGGTGTTCCCAATAGTATTCTAATGGGATCACCCGGAGCCAAATTTATTATTATAAATAAGACTAATGTCGCCAACAACAGGGTTACACCCGTTTCAACCAGCTTACTTACAATACTTTTATTTCGCAAGCTCATTTTACTCAAATCTTAATTGATTATTAATTGCATTTTCAAATTGCCTGAAATGCACTTGAAACCCTTTCAGCCGTTTATTAACCGCAGTAGTTTCAACGCGGGGATACATATAAATTGACGGCGCCAGTTCAGCTGCCAGTGAATCGATCTGGGTAGCAATTTCTACCTTCCTTTGCTCCGTCTCGGCGTTCTTTAACTCTTCTAACATATTATTGATTTGAGAATTATTAAAGCCGCCATAATTTCCTGAGCCTTCCGGAGAAAACTGAGTACTTAGCAGGGCATATTCATCACCAAATGTTGTCCAAGCCTCAATAGATGCATCCCATTCGCCTTCTTCTCTGGCAGTCATAATTAAGCTGTAATCCCCATATTGGACTTCTACTGATATGCCCAGTTTTGACCACTGATTTTGAATAGTCTCGCCCAAAGCCTTGTCCTGCCCCCAAGTCATAAGCTTAATATGTAATAAATTATCATCTTTATACCGCATCCCATCATCTCTTTTAACCCACCCTGCCGCTTCTAACAGATCCTCTGCTTTATCAAAGTCGTAATGCGAGTATATCTTTGTTCTTTGATCTTTATACTTGGGATTAGAGCTTAGCCAGGTGCTAGTTGGGGTGCTCAATCCTTCTGAGCCCAATAGTACCAACTCTTCTCTGTCCAACCCCCAGGCTAAAGCCTGTCTGACTCTGATATCCTCGAATTTTGCCTTTCGAAGATTTAAATAGATAGTCCCGGTATTGCTGGCTGGAGCTGAATATAAAATAACATTTTCATCCATTTTTAACTGGGCAATACTTTCATTAGATATTTGCATAGCTATATCAGCTCGTTGGCTTAGTACTGCTAAACTTCTGGTTTCCTGATCACTGATAGCTTCATGAATTATTCTCTCAATGTTGGGCTTTTCGCCATAGTAGTTATCATTGATTTCTAGAATCATAGACTTTTTAGGTTCAAACTCCACGACTTTATACATGCCGCTCATATCCATAGTTTCAACCGAGTCATGAGATTTATCAGCATTAATAATACACAACTCCATATAGGAAAGGTTTAACGGGACAAAAAGATTAGACCTTTCCGTATCTACTTTTATGCGCCATTCCTCCAGCGGGGTAAAGGTCAGGCCTTCCAGCATAGGTAATGCTCTAATATTACTAGCTCTACTTCTTTCCAGGGAAGCTATTACAGCTTCTGAATCAATCTTGACACCACTCCAAAACTTAGCTTCAGGTCGCAGCAGGATATGCCAGGTATGTTTATCAATCCTTTCAAATCCCTTAGCCAGACTGGGCTGAACCACTCCTTGTTCATCTACCTTGAAAAGGGCTTCCGCAGAACCATTTTTTATGTAGTGATTGCTGCCAGGATAAAAATTAGGATCATAATTGCTGGATATCTCTCTCTCGACCAATACTAACTCGGTATTCTTGTTAGTTGTATCCTCTAAAGTATTATCGTTGACCATACTATTTTGACCGGTGCAGCCGGCTAAACAAAGGATTAATCCAATGATCATCAATAGTAACCAAAACCGTAACTGTTTAATAGAATAACTATTTAGGATTTTCATGTTTACCTCCTTATTGCAACTTATTTACATGCGATATATGTTTAACTATAATAAAGATAATAATTATCAATATCATTATCAACTAATATTATAGACGGTTAATCTTAACTTGTCAGCGATTTATTTAGATAGTAAAAATCGATTTTTTCGATTAGATTGGAGTATTATTATGAATACAGATTTCTTAACTACCTTTCTTTCTGTAGTTCAAACTAGAAGCTTTACGAGAACAGCGGCAATAACTAATCTTTCTCAATCTACCGTCAGTAACAGAATTATTGAACTAGAAAAATTTTTTAACTGCAAGCTCTTTCACAGATTAAACGGAAAAGTAGAGGCTACCTCAGCTGGAAAAACATTAGTAAATTATGCTGAGGACATCATCACTACTCAACATCAGGCTCTCAGTGTCTTAAACAACATAAACTTAAATCTTGAAAATATTCAAATAGGATGTGTCCATGCCTTTTATGATTGTTTTTTTAGTCCCTTAATCAGTAACTTTCTTGAATCAAACTTTAACTACGCTCTAAACATTTTTTTGAAACACTCCCGAGAAATTATCCACGGTGTAATTTCTGGGAAATATGATGTAGGGATTACTCATCATCCTTCCAATTATCATAGATATCATTCAAAACTAGTATTTAAAGACAGGCTCATTTTTGTATCGTCAGAATTGAATGAAAAATATGTTTCAGGAATACCTTTTTCCGAACTCAGAGATTTACCTGTTTTTAATGCAAATTTTTTTGACCAGCATATTGAAGAGTTAATGTTTAATAAGAATGTTTTTAAATTGTCTATTGATATCGGAGCAAAAATAATTCCGTTCTTACTGGAAAACAAGGCTTACGCTTTTTTACCTGAAAGCTATGTTCAAAAATATGTTAGAAGCAAACAACTGTATGAAGTGCCCATAGTTGACTACAGTATTCCTCCATTAGAGTATTATCTTGTCTACTCCAAAGAATATTATGAGCATAGCTCCTTAAAAGAGCAATTTATTACAAAGATAATTAACACATTTGAAAAAACTGGATAGTAGAGACCACCCAATAAAGTAGATCCTATTAGTAGCTTTCAGGCTATAACCACTTTCAAGCATTAATAACAATACATTAGGATAATTTTAAAATATATTCTAATATTTTAAAATTGTCATTGAAGAATTTATAATCGTTTGCTACCATATTGTCAGTCTAAGAATTTATGCTTTTGATGAGGTGACTTAATGAACAGTATAATAGTAAAGGGTGCCCGAATACATAACCTTAAGAATATAAATATCACCATTCCTAAAAACAAACTTATTGTGGCAACAGGAGTCAGCGGCTCAGGAAAATCCAGCCTGGTGTTTGATATCATCTTTGAGGAAGGGCGTCGACAGTATCTGCAGTCTCTGGGCCTGCTACCCGGGATTGACGATGAGGATAAGTTTGACAGTATAGCCGGAATAAGTCCCACTATCGCCGTACAGCAAAATATAATCCGACAAAGCAATCACCGCTCCACTGTCGGTTCCAAAACCAATATATTAAAACTGCTCGGGTTACTCTATGCCAGAGAAGGACAGATTACCTGCTATTCTTGTGGAACACCTATCGGAGACAGCCTGGTTTGTGAGCAATGTGGGAATACTGAGGAGCGTTTACCTGCAAGTTATTTTTCATATAATGACCCCAATGGCATGTGTATTAAATGTGCCGGACGTGGAGCATATTTTGAGATTAATATTGAAAAACTGGTCCCAGATCACGAGACAACTCTGGAACAGGTATTAGAAGCAGTCCAGTTAACGCCGGGGTTTAAAAAACTACTGCATAGAAAGTTCAGTGATCATTTAGCTACCCCGTTTTTTAACCTTCCTGACCAAATCATGCAAGATATCCTGTATGGTCATCAGGTAACTGGCAATCAGGAAAAACGTAGTTTTTGCCTGTACAGGTTGTTTAAGGGACGCCTGTATCGCAATGATGATGATTCTGGCGGTGTTTTCACTACGGTTGTATGTTCTGAATGTCATGGTTTTCGCATTGGTGAAGAGGCACGCAATGTACTGTTAAATGGCAAACATATCGGCCACCTTGGACAGATGACTATTGCTGAATTATATCAATTTTTAACATCACTGAGTAAAGAGGCTGTGTTATCTGCTTTTGGAAAAAACCTGCTGCAAGAAGTTTTAGCTAAAACCAGTAGCTTGCTTAAATTTCGACTGGGGCACCTTTCCCTGTTCCGAGAAATGCCAACCCTCAGTGGGGGAGAAATACAGCGAATCTTTCTTACCTGCCACTTGGATTCAAAACTGGATTCACTGATATACATTCTCGATGAACCAACGTCCGGTTTGCATGAATCTGAAAAAATCGATCTCTTAAGATCTATCAAAGGCCTTAAGGAATTGGGTAACACTGTAATTGTAATAGAACATGACCGGAATATGATCGAAATGGCTGAACACATCATTGACATAGGGCCTAAAGCTGGAATAGAAGGCGGGCAGGTAGTTTATCAGGGGAACCTGGAAGGGCTGCTCCAATGCCGTCAATCAATAACTGGTCAATACCTGTCAGGTGCAGTTGCCCTGCCCCAAAGGACAAAGCAAAACCTGGCAGCTGACAAGCTGACGAAATACTTGACAGTTCGCCATGCCCAAACAAATAATCTTAAAGATATAACTGTTTCCTTTCCGTTAGGTGCCCTGGTCGGCATTGCCGGAGTTTCGGGCAGCGGCAAGAGTTCGCTAATCTCCAATACATTGATTCCCATGTTAAAGAGATATTTGAAGGTTAAAAAAGGTTCCAGACCAGAGACTGCTGAAAAGGAAATATTTGATAATATCCCTGTAAA
This sequence comes from Bacillota bacterium, assembly GCA_028280325.1. GTDB lineage: Bacteria > Bacillota > UBA994 > PWPR01 > PWPR01. The sequence goes on along the minus strand of JANQLZ010000038.1, from coordinate 21,127 downwards.
GATCAAAGCAATCGCCGAAAGACTGGAAGGGGCCCAACATATTAGTGGTTACGCCGAAGTAGCGCAGGTTCCCATTGGCCGCAATAATAATTCTAATCCAGCCACCTACTTAGGTATTTGGGATAAAATACGCCAGCTGTTCGCCAGGCAGCCAGAAGCTATTGAGCAAGACTTGGCTGCGGGCCATTTTTCATTCAACTCCAAAGGAGCCTGTTCAAAATGTGGCGGCAGCGGCCGCGATACTATCTGGCTGGGTGGCAGCTTAAGTACCAGTGTTATCTGCCCCGACTGTCAGGGCAAACGATATAATGATCAGGCTTTAGCTGTAAAATATAATGATAAAAGTATTTTAGATGTACTGGCCATGAGTGTTTCAGCAGCAGTTATTTTCTTTAAAAACACTCCGGGAATCGTCACTCCATTAAGAGTACTGGAGCGAATTGGCATGGGTTACATCAAACTTGGTCAGCCCACCCCAACCCTTAGCGGCGGCGAAGCCCAAAGGCTTAAACTGGCTAAAGAGATCGGCAAACGAAGAAAAGGCCGCATCCTTTATGTTCTGGACGAACCCACAACAGGTTTAAGCATGTATGACACTGCCAAGCTCCTTCAACTGCTGGACGAGTTAGTCGTTCAAGGTAATTCTGTGATTGTCATTGAGCATGATCCGCTGGTACTTAGCTCCTGCGACTGGATTATTGAGCTAGGCCCGCAAGGAGGCACAGCAGGAGGAGAGATTATTGCCGAGGGTATTCCTCAGTTATTAAAAGCAAATCACAAATCTGTAACAGGACGGTATTTATGATGAAAACAGTTCCAAGAGAATATTGGCCAACCCAGGAGTGGCGGACTGCAGAACCAGCAGCGGTAGGAATAGATCCAGACAGGCTTTCGGAGCTTGAGCAGCTGATAAACTCTCGATACAAGAAAATTAACGGCATCGTTGTGGTGCGAAAAGGGTATATTGCTTTTGAAAGGTATTATAACGGCTACAGCCTGGTTGATGCTCATCATGTCGCTTCAGTTACCAAAAGCTTGATATCCGCCTTAATTGGCATTGCTCTGGACACGGGGCACTTGCAAAGCGTTGATCAACAGGTGCTGAGTTTTTTTCCTGAGTATTCTGCCGGTGCAGCTGATATTCGTAAACGCAGTATAACTATCAAACACCTGCTGACCATGACTGCGCCCTTTGCCCTGACTAAAGGAAAAAGCGAACCACTGGACCGGCTGCGAAGACAACGAGACTGGGTTCATTACATTTTGAAGCTAATGGGAGGCAAGGGACAGACTGGCAGTTTTCAATACAGCACCGCCGGGGCTCATCTGCTTTCAGCAATTATAACCCGGGCTACCGGCTGCTGTGCCCGTGAACTTGCCAATCAGCATTTATTCCGACCGGTGGGCATGAGAGAAATCCCTGACCATGAAATGAAGTCATTCTCAATAGATGATGTGTTCGGCAAAAATGTGACCGGCTGGATTAAAGACCCCAGCGGAAATACGGCCGGAGGATGGGGGTTGACCATTACCCCCCGAGACATGGCCCGTTTCGGATTTTTGTATTTAAACAACGGCAAATGGGCTAAGCAGCAGATTATCTCCAAGGGCTGGGTTGAGGAGTCTACGACCCCGCATTCTGAGACAGTAATTGATAACTCATTACTTAAATACGGTTATCTATGGTGGTTAAAAGAAGAAAACGACACCTCTATCTATCTGGCAATGGGATCTGGAGGCAATATAATCTGCTGTATTCCGGATAAAGACCTGGTAGTTGCTATTGCCTCGAAAATAGTGAGAAAACCTCTTGACCGCTGGCCACTATTTGAGAAGTACATTTTACCTGCTGTGAGCAGGGATCAGTAATAATAATAGAAGAAGGTGGGGATCAGGCTAAACTTTTTCAATCTTAAAAATTACAGGCCGAACCCCATCGTTGCAGCAAGCAATCATAGTGTTTTTGTCTTTCATCCAATTACCATACAACGACTCTGCTCCATAAATAAAGGCGAAGACGTAATTACTTATTGAGTCCCAAGCACTACCACAAAAATCTGCAGGTTTTTGAGGCTTGTCGAGTAAGTATTCTTGGCCATCCTTAAAAGCTGAACATATTTGGGGATTAGCACAATACTCATTAGCAAGATCTTCAATAAACATTCTTCTCAGTACCGTGATTTTACATTTTGGCATAGTAAAGCTCCTTATAACTTATTTCTTTTTTTCATATTTCATCTGTGATTTTAATGCTGGCTTATGCTGTCTGAAGTTTCTTGGAGAATAGTTTGTATAGGTTTTAAATACCCTGGCAAAATGAGACTGATCATAGAACCCATGTTTATGGGATATATCTGTCAGGTTATCTTGCTTATTGTATAAAACATCTCTCGATGACTCTTCAAATCTTGCTACTTCGAGAAACATTTTGGGACTGATCCCAACATATTTATTGAAAATACGTTCTAACCTTCTTTGAGACAGGCCCTTAACCTCACAGAAGTATTTTATATTAGTGTCATTGTCTTTTAAAAACTGTTCAATTATCCTAAAATCATTTTGCTCACTTGGAGTAGAATGCAAGTGTTTTTTTAATGATGCTTCAACCAATTCTACCAGCTTATGTGGCTCCTCATACTGTTCCAAATGTGAAGCCAGTTCTTTGTGTAGTGAATAGTGGACATCCTTTAAGTTAACTGTTTTATTGACATAGTTATCCATAGAGTTCTGGGCAAGTGAATAAAATCCCCATGGAGTAAAGCTGACACCAACAGACTCAATTTCGCCCAGCTGCACAATTTTTAGTGGCTTTTTTCTAATACCGTGAAAGTGAATTGCATCAAAGCATTCTCTTTCATCGCCATAGAAAAATGGATCACCTATTGTTAGAATTAAATCAATGTGATCCATAGGCAATAAAACACTTTCACTTAGCTCTGTTCTTTCTCCTTGCACATGCCAATAAAAACGAATATACTTTTCCAGTACCGGAGTGACTTCATTAAAGAACTGCATTTTTTCCAATATAAGTCCTCCTAAAAGTTTTCATTAATATTATACTTTAAGTTATTAAATTGTCATAACACAATTGGCAGGTGTCAGTTGTTAAAAAGAGCACTGTTGCTTAAACGTGCTCTTTTTTTATTTCAGCATAGGTAGCTTGCCTATAATCTAATGGCTTTTTTTCATTTCAGATAGTTGCACTCCGCCTATTCCAAAGTTATCGGCACTTTCTTCATTAATAATTATTGTAAAGGATTGCTTAGGCATATTCGTTGTTTGGCTTAAAGTGTCTGTCAGCTTTTCAATCAGTTCCTTTTTCAATTCCCTGGTTGCCTTACCCATTTCAATTTTAACTATTGGCATCTTTTGTCCTCCTATTAAACTATAATCAACAGCGATGATAGCTTTATTTTAACTGGCAGGACAATTAAATACTTGTAAAAACACGACAAAACTATAATCAATTAAACCACTATAACTCTGTTCCCTACTAAGACTTTGTGCCACTAACGATGTAATGCATACTGGCACTCCAATTCCAGCTGTCGTTATTGTCAATATTGTTGATTAAATACTGTTGCTTGAGCTTGTATAGATCAATTAACTCCTTAAACTCCTGCTCAGAGAACCCATTTTCAGCATACTTCGGATTACTCCGCTGCTTTTCTAGTATTTCAATTTCTCTTCCCAAAGCAGACATAATTTTAAATCTCTTAAACTCATCAGACCAGTAGCTATCGCTATAAGAAAATCCAGCTGCATATGGATGAATAGTGATTTCTTTAAGCCCACAAACAGCGAACATCTTGGGAAAACGCATCACTTTCCAATGGGAATCTTGCTTTAAAACAGTAACAGTAGTGATTTTTCGGTAGGCTTTTTCTTGTTTTTCAATCAACTCATTTAATCGATCTTTACCTAAAAAGGAGCAATCCCCTTCCCACTTTAGTTTGGGAAAATTTCTGGCAGACACAGATGCCGACACATTGCCACCCGGCTTACATACTCGAATCATCTCTTTTAACCCAGCCATATTGTCAGAAAGCACTCCCAGATAGGCATGATTGACAACGGTATCGAAAGTATTGTCAGCAAAGGATAGATTGAAACCATCTTCGACAACTATTTTAGCTTTGGCAGCTAGCCCTGAATCCTTAATCTTTTTATTGCCATATTTAACGAAGTGAGGGCTTATATCAAAGCCAGTAATAGCACCTGTAGTTAGTCCCTTGGCGATAAAGCGGGTCAGCACACCTGTAGCACATCCTCCATCGAGAACCTTATGATTGGGTTTAATTCTGAACCACCTGAAAAACGTGTCCCTCATATCATCTCTAAATAGTAAAGGCCTGGATGTCTCCCAATCATCATAATTGTCAGCATTAATCCATATCTCATTACTGCTTCTGTTCATGACATTCCTCCTTAAAATCTATAATTTACATCTGTAGAATAACGTACTATCTCCATTAATTCTATCGTCTTCTATCAATTCAACTATTTCAAAACCAAATTCTGCAAATATCTTTTGAGATGCTAAGTTTCCACTCCAGGTACGGGCATTAACAACACTTGGCTTATAGTTATTTATAGCTTTTTGAACTTGTGTTTTGCCTAATCCCAGCCCCCTCAAATCTTCTCGAACATACATTGGACCAATATCAAGTGAGTTGCCATCTGTCAATAAAACAATGAAAGAGCATACTTCTCCTTTGTTATCAGTAAAACCATATATCTTAAATCCTTCAATCTCAGCAAACATGCTCATAAGCAGGCTGATTGTTTGATTTGGTTTTGACTTATATGGCAGGAATGAATTATTACTTTCAGCCTCATATAATAGCCCTTGAATATTGCTTAAACACAATTCTCTAAACTGTAATTCCATATTATACTCCTTAAAAGCAAGTAATTTTTACTATCCATAATATTATCCTAACAATAAAAAAGGCTTTCGTTAAAATAAGAGCTATCATTAGATTACAACAGCTCCTACAACGATCTATATTATTTTATTAAAATACTCTTGTGTTACACCCAATTGTTTTTTGAGTATCTGTTTCCATAAATGATATCTTATTTCACCTGAACCCTTTGATACTTTTGTTCTTTTAATACTACCATCTGGCATAACTTTTCTATAGAAATAATGATCCGTGTCTTTATATAATTCCCATCCGTCTTTTTCACAGAATTTTCTTAAATCTTTCCAGCTCGGCATACAATACTCTCTCTCAATTCACTATCATTTTCTATCAGTAAAACTTTGATGATACTTTTCATTTGCTTTTTTCTGTTTAAATCGCTAGACCAAAATTCAATATTATCATAATACTCTTTGGCATACTCTCTAAGATCATTCATCAATGATCGAATGGCTTTATCTAAATCTGCTTCATTAACAGCAATATCAAAATTCTCTAAACTTAAGGTAATTGATTTATCTTCTTCTATGTATTTATAAGCAACAAATTGAATGTCATTAACTAATTCTTTAGCCATATCAATGCTAATACCCATAAAATAATCTCTGGAGCGTTTTACGAAAACAGGTTTAGTTCTCACTATCTGATCTATATATCTGCCAAAATCTTTTCTCATTTCAGTAGCATTTACAGCTAGCATCGAAAACACCTCCTCTTTCACCTCCATTATATCACATTCTGTAGTGTACATTATGTATTTTACGTACATTATGTACATTATATTCATGATTATTGCCAAACCATTGCCCAAATTGCAAAAAAGGAGCACAGTAAGGGTTCGAAGCAACCGGATATTCTAGCCTGTAACCCTAGAGTTGTATTTTACTACTATATCCATCGCCTTGTTTTATTACAATACGCATGGTATGCTTCTCCAAATATATTTGCCAGAACTTTTTCCTCATATTTAATATAGCAGACATCAGTAATAACGATAAAGGCTAAAACTACAAGAAAAGGAGTTAAGCTACCCAAAATAACTGCTACTCCTAACAATAGCATAACAAATCCAAGATACATCGGGTTTCTGGTGTACTTGTAGATACCGTCTGTTACCAGCACATTTGGTTCTCCAAATGTCATATGTGTTGTTTTTGCCTGGTTAAATTTATTTGAACCAGCAAAGATAAAATAGAGTGCTAAAATTATTACAATTAATCCTGCTGAATTAAGCGGAAAATGTATAATATGCAGGTAGGGAAACAGGAGGTGTAACAAACACATCAGAATTAAACTCAAGCCTAAAGCTGCTGGGGGTTGCATCATTTTCATAATTATCTCTCCATTCTCCTATTACTAACCGATCGTTTGGTTATTAATAATCTTGCCATATTATTTTTTGATTGTCAATACTATTCCTTGAGAACACCTGAAAGCTGTGTTAATATTCTATTATTAACCAACCATTTGATTATGAAAAGGAGTGGATAGTGTGCCAAGAACCGGCGGAGATAAAACAAAAGCAAAAATACTGAGAATGGCTGAAAAATTATTTTCTGAAAATGGATTTGCAGGTACAGGGATTGAAAAAATTGCGAGAGCAGCTGGAGTCAATAAGGCTACATTATATTATCATTTCAAAGATAAAAATGATATCATTCATACCCTTTTGGAAACTATGATTAAAGATATTGACACTACATTACATCAAGTAGTTACTGATAATACTTCGATGGGTATTAGAGAAAAGCTTAACTTTGAACTGAAATCTTATTTGGATCGCAAAAACATCATTGCCGTAATGCTGATGGAGTCATTAAAAAATGATACTACCACTGATTACTTGTTTAAATTCGCTGCCAAAATAGTTCAGTATCATTATGGTGCATCACAAAACCGTGAACTATCAGAAATTGACTATACTTGTGATAATTTTAAAAAGTATATGGTCAATGAGTTTTTCACAGGTATCGGTCCATCTCTACTCTTTATCACCTTAAAAGATAAGTATCGAAATTATTTTAGTGTAAGCGAAGAACAGCTCAATGAATATTTTATTGAAGCATTTATAAAGAACCATCTGACAAATCATAATTCACCAAAATTATGATTCATCTGACAGTTCTTTAGTATTATCAATCTAATATTGTTTGTTAAAATAAATATATCAGCTAAGAAATTTGCCCAGCAATATAATAAGAAACATATTCCTGACAGAGGATGCTATGAAGCATTCTTCTTTTTATAATAACAGTAACAGGAAATCACAATAGCTAAAACAAATACCAGTAAGATATTAAAGGATTTGTTTTGATTATCATTAACCGCACCTTCAACAGCTTTATTATATGGTGAGTCATAATTTTTAAAATTACTGTTAATCAAATCAGAAGCCAGCACCCCACTATTGGGTATTTGAAGTTTTATGTTTTTACTAAAGCCCTGGAATGTTTCTATGGTTTTCTCCTCGATTGCAATCTTCCAAATCTTATCAAAGTTTCTACTCAAAGCAACATAAACAGTGTTTTCTTTGGGTTTAAACACCATTGAGCATAGCGTAGGGCCGCCTCCACCTTGTGAAGTCATTTTTAGACCTTCAAAAGCAGTATTAATATCAAAATTTTCCTTGTTGTCGATGATATGTTGATACACCTTTTGATATCTGTCGGCTCCCACTCCGGTTACACTGTCATGTGGGATGTTCCGATAGTCGGAGTTTTTGAAATTGGTCATAACTATAAAATCATCATCAATTTTTACAAACTCATTCTGATCTTCGCCAACTTCCAGTATTGCTGCATTTCCTTCAGGATCAGTGATTAAATTATGCAGTGTATAACTATTGTGGTGTACAAGCTTTTTGTTTTCAAGATAACTCAGCACCTCCTCAACAGTCTTAAACCGATCCATATAAAGTTGAATTTCTGACACGAAAAATTCATTCTCGCTTCGTTCGCTTTTTCCTGTTTCTGACGGATACTGCATTTGAGTTGAGGCAAACAGACCCTGGTCATTCATACTAATTGTTGGTAAAAATGAATCACCTTGCTTAAACATCATCGCAAATGATTTCGTTTCATTTGTATCATTAACAACCAGTTTTATCTCTGTTACAGGAAAATCAAAGTTCATACCATAAATTACATCCTGGGTGTATACTGCAAAACTGGTACAGGCCTGGCCAGAATAGAGAGAGATTAATAGAATTAAAAGAACAGTTAAATACTGAACTAGTCTTTTCATTTCCAACCCCTTTCAAATCGTTTTTTATTGAGTTGAGCAAGTTATTACAGAAATCATTGATATTATATATATTATAACTATACAGCTAATATCCGCTCTTTGCAATAATGCCTACTGGTTATTAAACTTGTTAACGATTTTACTGAATTCACAGATTAAACTACTCCAAACACCTATATCAGCCAATTTAAAGAGTTTTGAACAGCTGTCTGAGGCCCTTAGCAATTTGTATATCCAGCTTAGTTCTAAACGTTTTTGAAAAGGTTCAGATAAAACAGCTGTTCCTGCCCGGTAACTAGAGTAGATTGACCTGGCCGGCAAAATGGCAGGCCGTGAGGTGCCTGATACCCATATCCACCATTTTGGGCTCCTGCTTAAAGCAGATCTCTTGGGCAGCAGGGCATCTACCCGCAAAGCGGCAGCATTTTTGAGGCTCAATTGGGGAGCTAATCTCACCTTTTAAAAGCACCCTTTTTTGCACATAATCATAGTCTGGTACGGGAATTGCCGAAAGCAAGGCCTGTGTATAGGGATGTAAAGGTCTTGCAAATAAATCCTCAGTTTTGGCATACTCTATGACCTTGCCCAGATACATCACTAATATTTCATCAGAGATATGTTTTACGACACTGAGATTATGGGTTATAAACAGATAGGTCAAATCTCTTTCCTTTTGCAGATCCTGCATCAAATTTAATATCTGAGCCTGAATGGACACATCTAATGCTGAAACTGGCTCATCACATATGATGAACTTAGGATTGAGTGCCAATGCTCTAGCCACGCCTATTCTCTGTCTGCGGCCACCATCGAGCTCATGGGGATAGGATAGCGCTAATCTAGTAGATAATCCTACCGTGCTCATCAGTTCGACTGCTTTGTCTTCCAACTCGCCTTTGCTCTTACACACCTTGTATATTTTAAGTGGTTCTATGATGATATCTTTCACGCACATTCGGGGATTGAGCGATGAAAAAGGGTCTTGAAAAATAATCTGCATATTCCTCCGAAGCTGACGAAGTTGGCGCTTGTTTACATTGGTAACATCTTTGCCCTCAAAAAATATTTTACCATCTGTGCTCTTAAGCAAATGCAATGCTGTTCTGCCGAGGGTGCTTTTGCCACACCCCGATTCCCCTACGACACCAAGTGTAGTATTCTGCTTAATAGAAAAGCTTACATCATCGACAGCATGAAGCATACCTAGCGGAGTTTTAAAATATTTTTTAAGATTTTCTACTCTGACAAGTTCCTGCATGACTCTTCCTCCCTCAGCTTCTCTTCATGCATCTGATAAAATGCCCTTTTTCTATCTCTTTGGACAACTGCCTGATGTTTACACAACTTTTATCCGCAATAGGACATCGCGAGGCAAATGAACAGCCTTCTGGCAAATTTGTCGGATCCGGCATAATTCCTTTGATAGGAATCAGTCTTTCGGTGTTTTCATTTATTTTCGGTAGTGACTTGAAAAGCCCCTCGGTGTAGGGATGCTGCGGATTTTTATATATCTGCTTCAGGCTTCCACTTTCAATGATCTGTCCGGCATACATAACTGCAACTTGATCGCATATCTCTTTGACCACTCCCAGATCGTGAGTTATCATGATCATAGATGTGTTCAATTTGTTTCTGATATTTCGCATCATATCTAAAACCTGAGCTTGAATAGTAACATCAAGCGCTGTAGTAGGCTCATCAGCAATCAGTAGCTCTGGGGAGCAGGCCAGCGCAATCGCTATGATAACCCGTTGCTTCATACCTCCAGAAAATTGATGCGGATACTCATTATATCTTGCCGCTGGAATTCCGACTCGTTCCATCATATCCTGGGCCTTTACTGTTGCCTCTAAGGCACTCAGTTTAGTATGCAGATGAAGCCCTTCAGCTATTTGATCACCGACTGTAAAGACAGGGTTGAGCGAAGTCATCGGATCCTGAAAAATCATAGATATTCTATTACCTCTCGTTTGTCTCATCTCTTGTTGAGTTTTTGTCAAAAGATCTTCACCCTTAAACAAAACTTCTCCACCTCTAATTCGCCCTGCTGGAGCTGGTACTAGGTTCATAATTCCGAGTGCTGTGGTAGTTTTTCCTGCTCCCGTTTCACCGACAAGGCCGATGGTTTTCCCTTTTTCAAGAGAAAAGCTGACACCATTTACTGCCTTGACAATTTTTTTACCCGAGGCAAATTCTATTCTCAGATCCTTTACTTCTATTAGTTTTTCCATAACTCACACCTCCTTAAGTTTTAAGTCTGGGATCAAGCGCATCGCGCAGACCATCTCCGAACAGGTTGAGTGCAAAAATAGTTATCATAATGGCCAAGCCGGGGAAAAATACAATATATCCATGATCGCGAATGTATTGTCGCCCCGCTGATAACATAGAACCCCACTCCGGGGTGGGTGGACTGATGCCCAGTCCAATAAAAGATAAACCAGATGTACTTAGAATAGCTCCAGCAACTCCCAAGGTAGCTTGCACAATAATTGTCGCCAGGCAGTTCGGTAGGATATGACGCACTATAATCCTCAGATCACTTGCCCCTATTGAGCGAGCTGCTTCCACAAATTCCTGTTCTTTTACAGTTAAAACAGAGGCTCTGACAATCCGTGCAAAGCTGGGTATCGAGCCTATGCTGATGGCAATCATGACATTACTTAGACCGGGACCGAGGGCAGCAGCAATTGAAATCGCCAGCAAAATAGACGGTATGGCCAGCATAACATCAACACAACGCATTATAATATTGTCAACTGCTTTACCGTAAAATCCAGCAATCGCGCCCAGCAGTGTGCCGATAGATGATGATATAGCCACAGAAATCAACCCTACCCGGAGTGATATCCTTGTACCATAAATTATTCTACTAAAAATATCGCGACCTAAGTTATCTGTTCCAAACAAGTACTTGGCACTTGGCCGTATAAACCGACGCGACAAATCTTGGTCATCAAAACCGTATGGTGCCAGATGATCCGCAAATATTGCCAGGAAAACATAAACCAGCAAAATTAACAGCCCAGCCATAGCTGCTTTATTTTGCCAAAGGCGATAGGCAATCTCTTTAGACTGACTTGATTTCACTAATTTTGAATTACCTTTAAAGCTCTTTTTCACATTTTCACCGCCCTTTTGCCTGTTTTGCGCATACTTTTATACTGTGATTTTATTCTGGGATCGACAAAAGCATAGAGTAAATCAACTGCCAGATTGATAAAACAAAAAATTATGGCAATAAACAGAACTCCTCCCTGTACCATTGGATAGTTCTTTTGTTTTATGGAATCTATCATCAGCTTGCCAAGCCCTGGTATCGAAAACACCGATTCAGTTAAAACCGCCCCACCTAAAAGAATGCCCAGGGACAACCCGACAACCGTGATGACAGGAATAAGCGCATTGCTGAGGGCATGTTTCATAATAACCTTTTTCTCACTCTGCCCTTTAGCTCGCGCCGTACGAATATAATCTTGCCGTATAACCTCTAACATACTGGAGCGAGTCATGCGCATTATTGTCGCCGCAGAACTTGTTCCAACCGTAATGGCAGGCAGTATCCAATACAAGGGCCCATAAAACCCTGATGCCGGCAGCCAACCCAGCATTACCGAGAAAATAATTATCAGCACAAGACCCTGCCAGAAGTTTGGCATGGAAACCCCGACAAGGGAAAGTATCGTACCAACATTGTCAAAAACTGAATACTGCTTAGTGGCAGCAATTATTCCGACAGGAATTCCTATCAGCGCTGCCAGTAAAATACTCATTGCCGCCAATAGCATTGTTGTCGGAAAACGGTTTACGATCTCCTCGGTTACCGGCTTGCCTGTAGAATAAGAGGTGCCCAGATCCCCTTTAAGAGTGAGATTCTTTAAATAATTGCCATATTGAAGCAGAAAAGGATCATTAAGACCAAGTTCATCACGAAATGCTTCAACCTCATGCTCCTTTGCTGACTCACCCAAGATAATTCTGGCAGGATCACCGGGAGTAAAGTACATCATTGTAAATACTACAAAGGAAACTCCAATAAGAACGGGGATCATCATTACAAGGCGTTTTAAAATATATTTCAGCAATGAGAACTCCTCCTCTCATTTTTGGCGGGAGAAAGAATTGCCGCTATGCTGGCATCGGTATGATACCCAAATTCGAACCTGTGGTTCTCGGGCACGCTATAATTTTTCCCACTCACAACTGCACCCCCTGGATTCTCTGAAACTCCACTAAGTACCCGTTGGGGTCTTCTATAAAAAACGAAAAGACAGGTTGAAACAGGTGTAGTCCAGGCTCTCCCTTGGGCTTTCCTCCAGCTCTAATAACTGCCTGATAATACTCACTGACCTGCTCCTCAGTTTCACAATTCAGTGATAAACAGAGTCTGCCTTTTGCGGCTTTCTTGTCAGAGTATTCTACAAAACCAAAATGTCCGCCTGCACCGCAAGCGAATATCCTTGAACCCGGGCCACTGAATACTAGTTTTAGGCCTATTATTTTGCTGTAAAACTGTTCGGTTTTTTCGATGTCTACACATGGATAAAACGCCACATTTGAAGTTATCATATGTTTACCTCCGTTTGATCTACAACCGGTACAGTGTTGAAAACTTTTTAGTCAAATGATCTACTAAGAAGCTCCCTGAAGCCGGTTTTCCCGTTATTTCTATCAGTGTTTGTTCAGGAGATCTCAACATGCCATATTGATATAGCCGGTCACTTTTCCAATTGAGAATGGTTTTAAAATCGCCAGCTGCCACAAGTTTGTCAAAGCCCAATTCTTTTTTCAGAATGTCAGTGTACTGAGCGTTATAGATATTACCCAGGGCATAGGCGGGGAAATACCCGAATTGGGCCATCGACCACTGTATATCCTGCAAGATACCCAGCGTTCCATTGGGCGGCGTCAGACCCAGATAGCTCTCCATTTTCTCATTCCAAAGTTGGGGAAGCTTATCGATATCGACTTTACCCTCAAACACATCTCGTTCTAGTTCGTACCTCAACATAATATGCAGATTATAGGTAAGCTCATCTGCCCCAATGCGCGTGTACGAAAGGCCGCTCTTGTTTACAGCTCGGTACATTTCCCCGGGAGTTACTCCCTTTAGCTGTTCGGGAAATATTGTCTGAAGTGGCTCAAGGAAAAACTGCCAGAAAGCACTGGATCGACCTACAATATTCTCCCAAAATCGCGCAACACTTTCGTGCATGCCTGAGTAAAGCCCTGCTCCAGCAACAGTGCCTTCGAGTCCTGTTGCGTAGCTTTGCTCATAAATTCCATGCCCTCCCTCATGCAGGGTACTGAACAGGGCAGAAAGAAAATTGTTTGGATAGTAATGGGTAGTCAAGCGCACATCATTAAGCCCGAATGAACAGGTATAGGGATGTTCACTCTCGGCAATAAGCCCCCGTTCCAAATCAAAACCAATATACTTCAATATCATCTGAGCCATTTTACGCTGTCCTTCTACAGGATAAGCATATCTGCAAAAGCTGTCGTCAACTGTAATTTTTGAATGCTGAACTTTTTTGATGAGAGGCACAATACCATCTCTGACCTCTGCAAAAAGTCGATCTAAAATATCCGTAGTCATTCCTTCTTCACAGTTTCCAAGCAGGGCATTATATGGACTTCCCTCATATCCCCAGAGATCAATCATTCGACGGGTGTATTCAAACATGTTTTTAAGGTGCGGCTTATATAGCTCCCAATCGTCTGTACGTTTGGCCTGCTCCCAGGCTGACTCCGACTCGCCCTGCAAAACAGCAAATTCAGAAAAGAAATGGCCAGGAATCTTTCTCTTACGCTCATTCTCTCTTTTCATAAGCCGGACACAGGCTGCTGTAACTTTGTCAAGCTCTTCAATATGCTCATAAAGCTTGTCCAGCGTCACTGTCATTTCAGGAGAACAGAGGAGCTCATTTGTACGTGCCGAAACCATACCAACTAAGGTTGCTCTTTCATAGGATGCTTTTCTTGGGGTAATTGCCCGCCAGTCCCAGGCTAAGATTCCATCAGCCTGCTTAGATCTGATATATTCTTTTTGAAGCACAGCAAATTTTTCTTTATATCGTTGAAGTTTCATTTTTTCACCTCACCAGTTGATAAAGGAAGCACCCATTGGTGTTTCACCAAACGGTAAAACAGAGAAGCCCTGTTTTTCATACCCCTCAACCTTACTCCAGACCAGACTGCCACCCTTTACCACGAGCTTAAGTCGTCTTAAATCCCTAATATTTTGATCAGGTCGACCATCGCAAACGATAAAATCAGCTTCTTTGCCTACTGTGAGTGAACCAACCGTGTTATAAACACCGCAAAGTTCTGCACTGTTGACAGTTGCTGCCCGTATGGCCTGCAAAGCACTCATACCTGCTTCACACAGCAGCTCGCACTCTCTTACTGTGGCATTTGTTCCGTCTAGAGGATCTGAAGGAAGTAAATCAGTGCCGACAGCAATTTTGACCCCTTCTTTTACGGCATTTGCAACACTTTCTTGATGTAGTTTTCCGATAGCCCTTATTTTTTCAATATGATAACGGGGGTTTCTGTGCTTTTCAAGATAGTCACAGGCATTAGAAACGGCCAGGGTCGGCACAAGATACGCATCGCTGGCTGCCAGGATCGCTGCTGTCTCCCGATTCATAATGTAGGCGTGCTCTATCGATTTAACACCATTTCGGACTGCCGCTCTTATTGCAGCATCGTTACCCAGATGAGCAGCGACTACTTTGCCCGAGTTTCTGGCTACTGAGGTGACAGCAGCAATTTCTTCCTCTGTCATCTGCATGGTACTGGCTCCTTCATGCTCTCCAACCATACCTCCGGTAATACAAATCTTAATAAAATCGACTCCCTTGAAAAGAGCTATTCTCGTGGCACGCCTAAAATCATCCTGGCCGCTGCATTCCATAGCACCCCAGCTGCCAGCCCCATGTCCGCCATGGGCAATTATTATTGGGCCGGCAGTAAGAATACGTGGCCCCATAACCATATTCTTATTTATGGCATCTCTGACAGCCAGATCGGCGTAATCTGCCTCACCTGTTGCTCTAATTGTAGTTACTCCGCAATACATAGCCTCTATAGCTCGACGATACATAACCATTGCCCGATATCCTGGAGTGCCATACTCGTCAACACAATAGGAAGTGAAAGGAAACCTCAGAGCCATGTGCACATGACAGTTAAATAGTCCTGGTAAAGCCGTTTTTCCTTTTAAATCTACAATCTGACATTCATTTGCTATTAGTGGTGCACTCTCTGATGCACCAGCATACAATATTTTTGATTTATCTGTTATTAGCACTGCATTTTCAACCGCCTCTGCTCCTGTGCCATCAACCAGGCGGCAATTATTATAAACTATCATAGCTACCTCCGCTTTTTGTCATCTAAACGAAACCCATTCCGATGAGACCATTGTCCCATCGGAATGATTGCCGTTTTATTCCTTGTAGATATCCTGAAGCCTGTTCATACTATCAGGCCTTAAGACAAAACCTTCTAAACCATTGATTGTTCCGGTAAGGTTTTCCCCCTGCCAAATAAATACCCAGACAGCGTCGTCAGATATGTGCTTTTGCACCTTTTCAACCATTTCTCTGCGCTTTTTTGTGTCCATTTCGCTTTTGGCAGCATCTAGCAAGCTATCAACCTCTTCATTACGATACCAGGAAATATTGCCATTTGCACCGAACATTTCAGAGTGAAAGACACTTGTAAGGCCTGTTACGGGATCAGCACCATAGGAAAATCCCAGAACAGTCATATCAAATTCACCTAAGAATATGGCATCAAGGTAGGCACCCCACTCCATAATTTTAACCTCACACTTTATACCGACCTGGGCCAGCTGATTTTGGGCTATTTCACAGAAGTCGATTCTCTGTTGATGGTCGGAAGTGAGAATCTGTATTTCAATACCGTTTTCATAACCTGCTTCGGTAAGCAGTTGCTTTGCTTTTTCCTTATCCTGCTTAACAGTCTGCATATTTTTATTGAACCCCCAAACAGAAGAGGACATGGGCCCTCTACCAGGTGAGCCTGTTCCACCGTAAACTGCATCTACGATAGATTCCAAATCAAGAGCTAGAGAAATTGCCTTTCGGACTTTAACATTACTCAGCTCTTCTTTTTGTTGATTCATAGCCATATAGGTAACACTGTAATTAGGTGCGCGGTAAAGGGTGAGCTCAGGATTTTCTGTAATTCTATTGATATCTGCAGGCAAAACATCGATAGCCATATCAACACCGCCAGTTTCCAGTTCAATAGCTCTGTTGGCAGATTCCACAATTACGCGAAAAACAATTTCACCAAAATATGGATCGTCGCCCCAATAATCTTTGAATTTACTGAGTTCAATTCTGTCGCCAGATACCCAGTTGTCAAATGTATAAGGTCCTGTTCCAATCGGTTCCTGAGCAAATTTCTGCTCACCGACACTCTCAATATAAGCCTTAGGTACAATAGAGCAGCTACTGTCAGCAAGATTTACCATAATTGCACCGCTTGGATATTTCAGGTTCATCTCAAATACATTGTCACTGATAGCCTTGCAGTTTGGTATATCAATGGCTTGCATCGTGATTCCTGTTTGAGGGGCATTTTCTCCACGCTGGAATGAAAACAAGATGTCTTCCATAGTGAGACTCTCACCATTATGAAACTTGATCCCTTCATTTATTGTAAAATGAATTGTTGTGTCATCTACAAATTCCCATTTTTTGGCGATGGCAGGAACTATGTTACCGAACTCGTCTGTTCGTACAAGCGTCTCAAAAACTAAAACCTTAATGCGTCCGGATGGAACATCCTTTTTAAGCTGCGGGTCCATCGAAAAAATATCAGCTGTGGTCGCTACTGTAAGTGTTTCAACAGTTGACTCCGGATCTCCAACATTTGAGGGCATCGATTTCTGGCAGCCGGTAGTGAGTGTAAACATCATGATTAGCACTAGCACCAATGTAAACGATCTTTTCATTTTTTCTCCTCCAATTTTTGATAACTATTTAATTTATATCTCAAATTAAAATCAGCTTGTTCCATTGATTATCCAAGTAAGTAAGTTGTTTATCCCTGCGGTATATTACCGTTTCTTCAAGGTAAAAATAGACATGTTGGCCATCCCATTCGGGAATAGGTGTGGAAACATTGTATTCAAGTGCATATGCTGTATTCTTATGCAGTTTTCTATCACCTCGAACAGGAATATTCGTCTGCCTGTCGTAAAGTCCAATTGTCGGCCCTGCACCATGACAGTGTAATCCTATCGGATGAGTGTAAAGAGTTGCCTCAAGCTTCTCAGCTGCAGCCGCAAGTTTAGCTGCCTGAAATATCTCATTACCTGTGCGTCCTGCAATGAACTCCTGAGCTACCAATTCCCCAAAGCGGTGACCTCTTTTGAATCCCTCGATCAGACTTGGAGGGGCTTGATTCTCATTGGGAAAAAGCACATATGCCAACCTCTGAAGATCAGTGCATAATCCAAGATAAGATATCCCAGCATCATAGTGCAGCAAATCTCCGTGGCGAATTACTCCGGTCATCATCGAGGATTCCTCACCTCTGCGCTGAAAGTTTATCGTAGGGCGGAAGCAGAGTGGCAATCCCATTTCCTGAAACTGCTGAACACACCACCACTCTAATTCAGTAGTTGTCGTCAAACCCGGAGTTAAGGCTTCCCGGGAAAATGCTCTGGACATTACGTTCGTCGTGATATCATAAACAGCAGGATACATGGCCAGTTCGTCCTCAGTGCGTTCTTCCAGCCATAAAACACTAAGCAGGTCGGCATCAGTCAGCCTTTCAGCAAAATCACCAAGATTTTCGACAAGTTGATCGTATAATGCTTTGGTGAGTCCAGACCCCAATGAGCTTGCTTTCGATATATTTATGCCAATTCTTTCAGGTTTTTTTTTCTTAATGAACTCTGAAATTACCAGCCACTGATCTTTGGCAGTGTATGGCAGCTGCTCATAAAAGCGGGCCAGCTCTCGATTAGGTTTATTAATACTGTAAGCCCCAAACTCTTCATTGTCATCTAAAGTGAACACTATGCAGGTCAACCTGCTGGCATTGGTAATATTTGACAGAACAAGGGTAGAAAACACGGGATCTTCATTACACTCTCCTGCTAAAATCAGCCACATATCCAGTTTGGCCTGTTTCATAGCCCGTGGCAGGATGGTAAAAATTCTGTCTTTCTTTATTTTGTCCCGAATTTCATACTGCCTTTGAACTGAAAGAATATTGCAATTACTTTTCATACAAAAACTCACCTCTATTTTACTTATTTAACTCCCTTTTGGGCGGCAAGGGAACATAAGCCCTCTCTGATACGACACAGGGCATCTTTTAGCATGTCGTCGCCACCTAGCACACCGTGAACAATTCGAATATGCCCCTTGCCACACTCTCCATAAGGCTCACCTACATTTACAGCCACTCGGGCCTTGTCAATCAGATAATCAACAACCTCCTGGGAAGTGCCCAGACGTGAAATATTCATCCAGGTTAGAAAACCTGATTCACTTTTCAGCATTTTGGTGCCCGGAATATTTTTGAGTATCTCATAAGCCATGTCACGACGATTAAGATGTATTTTGGCGTATTCTTTTAAAAAGCCATCGTCTTGCATCGCTGCTATAGCGCCCATTTGAGCAGCTGTATTGGCTGCTCCGATTACGGATACTGCTGTTGCACATAATTTATCCATAATTCTATCATCGGCCACCGCATAACCAACTCTATAGCCACTTAGCCCCATGCCTTTAGAAAGTGAAAAGACTGTAACTGTTCGCTCCCACATTCCTGGGAGAGCTGCTAGTGTTACCATCTCGATTCCATCAAATACGGGATACTCAAAAGCCTGATCCACCACAGCTATTAAATCATTTTTAACAATAAATCCTGCCAGTTCTTTTAGATACTCTCTTCTATACACTGTTGTCGTGGGATTGTTAGGGTTTGTAAGTACCACAAGTTTAGTCTTTTTAGTCAGCCGTTTTTCAAATTCCTCAATCGGCGGATGGAAATTTGTTTCGGCTGCTGCTCGAATACGAACGATAACCCCACCGCATATCTCAACATTCTGATAATTGTTAGGATAACTTGGATCAATAATCATAACCTCATCACCCTTGTCTATAAAGGGCAGCATTGTAAAAAACAGTCCCGCATCTGAGCCTGGAGTTATAATTATGTTTCTTAACGGATCTACCGAAAGGTCATTGTATTTTTTGAGGCGCTTTGCTATCAAGGCTTTTAGCTCCGGATTACCAATCGGCATGGTGTAATGAGCACCGCTTCCGTTTACAATGCTATCTACTGTGGCCTTGACAATATGCTCCGGTAGAGACTGATCAGGATAGAATGGATCTGCCCAACACATCAGAGTGATGCCCTTTTTCTGCAGCTCGGCCGCCCCCCCTCCAACATCGGCCTTAGCTACCTTAGAGAATAATCCTCCCTCAGCCTTTTTGAATGCATCTATCATTTTACTAACCATACAATCCAATCATCCTCTCATTTTTTATTCAATGTAGCACATTTTTTTTAGGCAAACCACGGTTTTGGGATATTTCTGAATTGACAGCTGTCCTACTAAATGAGTTGAATCAGACAACAAGGTTTGATATAATGAGTGATTGACGATTTATAAAACCTGTATTATGTTAAAAAGGAGATTTAAAATGGAGAGTATAGCTGAGCAAATACAAAAATTAAACCTGGTTTTCCGCTCTTCTTCGTCAGAACTCATACCTTTGAAGCTATTTTGTAAGCAACTCTGCTCAATTCTGAAATCTAATGTATACCTGTTTTATGAAGACGGTGAGATATTTTGTCATGCTGAATCTTCTGATTTTGAATGTCCACACAACACTCAATCACTGGCTGAAGGAGTAATGCCTGAGCGTTTCCTTTCTTTTTATAAAAATACTGATGAATCTGTATTTAATATTTACGAGCTACACCCCAAATGCACTTCTGCTGGCATAGACAATTGTATTTTTAATGAACGCTATTTTTCAATGATTCCAATATACTCTGATCAAAAACGAGCAGCAGGCATTTTACTGATACGTTACGGTGCCCCTTTTGCGCCTGACGAGGAAGTCTTATGTGAGTACACTGCTGTTATTGCTTCCCTCAAGCTGCTTTTAGCTGCCCGTGCTCGGATAAAAGAAGAAGCTATGGAGCAGGCTTATTCCCATCTGGCCGTAAAATCTTTATCATTCAGCGAGCAGAAAGCCGCCTGTTCCCTAATTTCTGCTCTAAAAGAAAGCCCAGATGGAATCATAATGCTTTCAGTCATAGCCAATCGTGCTTTCGTAACTCGTTCAGCTATGACCAGTGCTGTAAAAAAACTTGAGGGTTCTGGTGTTATTATGACCAGGCCGCTTGGGGTAAAAGGCAAATACATTGAACTATGCAACAGGTATCTCGAAAACGACATTCTTGAAGCCATAAACACCCAATAGTCAATTGATTCAATCCTTTTGTGAGAAAAGTATTGACGAGTTAGAAATTAATACAAGGAATCTTAAGAAAGAAGTTTTAAGATAAAGAACTACTGTAACCAAAGGACTGGCAGGAGGAACTGAAAAAGCTCTAAACCGATTACAGTTTTGTACAAGTGAATGTAAAGCAAAAAATTTGATCATCGCGATCAAATTTTATTTATACAACTATTTAATAATGAGCCTAGTTATTTGCAATTTTCAAACTTTTATGCCAAAGTTCAATAGCTAGTCTGCTATTAGCTTGTACTCTATTTTCCACTTAACAGTTAACTACTGTGAGTGAGTGCCGTAATAATATTGTTAAGGTCAGTCTGTGAATACTGTTTGTGTAATTTTTTATTTAGCTTGCTATAATATGAGAGCCTGACCATAGAATAGTCCTGCACTTTTTTTAAGTACCCTTTGCTAAACATTTTCCTGTTC
>JANQLZ010000008.1 GCA_028280325.1 Bacillota bacterium | reverse complement strand
GGATACTCGGCATTCAGATCCAGTTGCTTCTTCATTTCACTGACCCCGTACCAAGCACTTTCAGGGTTAGTACTGCCAGCTCGATAAGCTGCTTGTCCAATATAAAGGTCAACTCCGGTATCTCGGGCCACATCTGACCACCAGGCTACCAGCTTGCTGTAGTCAGCTATTTCAAATCCGATGTGCCAGTATAGTTGAGGAATAATGTAGTCGAGATAACCTTCTTTAACCCACTTTCTGGAGTCGGCATACTGATCGACATAAGACTGCATCCCTCGAGTATCACTACCTAGCTTGGTAGAACTTAAATTGCACCAAATGCCAAATGGGCTGATACCAAATTGAACTGTATCAGAGGCCTCATTAATAGCCTTGCCTAAATCACGCACCAGGATATTGACATTCTCTCGGCGCCAGTCATGAATACTGCTGAAAGCTTGTCCATACTGGGCAAATGATTCGCTGTCGTTAAAGTCTTTTCCCGGGTAAAAATAGTCATCCATGTGAATACCGTCAATATCATAATTATTAACGAGTTCCAATGTACTTTCGACTAAGAATTGTCTCACTTCCGGCAGCCCGGGGTTGTAATATAGATTTCCGTCATGGTACTCTACCACCCAATCCGGGTTTACAATCGCCGGATTACTCGGATCCAAGCTGGCATAATCATGAGCATTTTCGCCAGCTTTTTTCTTAGTAATTCGATAAGGGTTTATCCAGGCATGGAGCTCAATATCTCGCTTATGAGCCTCTTTGATCCAAAATTCTAAAGGATCAAAACCATTGTCTGGAGCCGTCCCCTGGGTACCTGTTAAATATTTGGACCACGGGTAGTATTCTGATTTATAAAGGGCATCAGAGGTCGGCCTGACCTGCAGAAATACAGTGTTCAAGCCCACTTCTGCTGCCTTGCTTAAAACAGCCAAAGCCTCATTTTTCAACATTTCTGGGTCAGTTGACGGGTCTTTTGGATAATCTAGATTGATTACCGATGCTACCCACAATCCTCTCATTTCTTCTCGTCCTTCACTTGTCGTAATTATCACAGTTTTCGTACTGTTATCCCAGGCCACTACAGCCTCTAAACTTTCAGCTACAAACCTGGCTGGGACCAAGGTTTTATTGTTTCTAATCAACGGAGCTACCCGCAGATTTAAGGGCACCCCGTTAACGGATGCACTCTTACTTTTTAAGCTAAGTTTAACAATTGTACCACCTTTGATACCCGTTACAGTTTTTGTCGCTCCATCCCACATCACTGTGGCACCTACCGCCTCAAAGATCTCTCGAACAGGCACCATTGTCGTTCCATTGATTATAATTGGTTTTACCGGCATATCAATGCTTTGTCCGTTAACCACAACATCTATTGACTGGGCATATCCCGTAAACAGCGATGTCATTACCATTAAAATCAATGCTGTAACTGTTATAAGCTTTCTCATTTCTTCTCTCCTTCTAAGATGCAGCAATAATGTTGCATAGTTCCAGTATTAATAATACCAGAAAAACAGCCAATTTTTTGTAATATTATAAAATTTAATTAACACTTAATTTTACAAACTGTTGACAGCATTAATTTATTACATATTTTAGACGGATATAAGATAGTAAAAGTTCGATTTTATTTATAACCGTGTTTTTTAAAATACACAAAGGATTTAGCATTTAAACCAATAGAGGGCCAGCTCAAACTTTTTTGAGCTGGCCCAAATTCTTGTAAAGACAAAAATTAGTTTTGCGCTTACTAACCTAGAGATCCCTAAAGAGTCATCCACACTGGCCACAGTATCAGGGTTTACTCTCAGGCAGCCTCAGCTTTGGAGCATATTCTGTATTTCTATTTTTAGATGCGGCATCAGGTGCAGCTGCTCAACCAAATCAAAACGCACCCCTAATTTATCAAACATTTCATCAAGATAAAAGTATAGTTTTCTGTTCGATGTAACAATTCTGGCAGGGATTTGCTTGGTATTATCAATCATAGTTAAAATATACTTCTGAAACTCCTCAGCATATTTAGAAGGATGAACAATATGCTGTCCGACAACCCTTTGGGAATAAGCATCCACTAAGAGCAGGCTTATTGGATAAAAAGCCTGCTCATTTTCTTTAACTGCCAGACTATAATGAAAAAAGTCAATTTCCCAGATCGTATCAATAAGCTTCGCAGACTTTTTTAGCCGCAACAGGCTAAAGTCCGCATAGGCCACCGGAATATCTATCGTTTCTTTATAATTTGCTATTCTATCATGAATCTCAATAATTCTATCTTCATAATTATTATCTGAATCAACTACTCGTACAACACAAATATTGTTGCTTAAAAAAGACCATTCCTCGTCTTCTATATATTTTTTTAGATCTACCGTAAGGGACAACGCCACATCCAATATCTGTTGAATGATACTGAGGTCTTCATCATCAGGAATGACTGGTACTACCCCAGCGCTAAATTTTCTGAACGAAGGCCACTTTTTTCTGCCCCTGAATTTGACCTTGCTGTCTTTAATTAAAGCATAGTCTTCTTTTGTTATTTCATCTCTGTCATTGAGATATAAAGCCAATCCTGTCTGCTCAAAAAACAATACTTCTTTTTCTTCCTCACTGGCATACAGAATTTTAATGATATTATTTAAGCCCTTAAGGCCTTTTTGCATTACCAGTCCAAATTCCTGGCCGCCATTACCCAGCACACAACAAAATACTTCTTCCTCTAACTCAGGCAGTTTGACACCAAAAATATCTCTACTTGTCAGCCACTTCCAAGGAGATAATACACTGAATTTTTTGACACTGTTAAAAAGCTCATAGCTACTAAATATTTTTGTACTTGTCTTCATTCTTGTACTCCCAGCTTTTGTTTCTAAGCTTATCCTATCATATTCAAGCAGGAAATGGATAATAACAGCTGCAAATTAATATAAAACATAGATATTTTAAAGATTAGTAGCTGAACCATTGGGGTGGGCTTGCCTTCTGCAAGCGTGGTGCAGTTGGTTTTTACAGTAGCTGAACTATTGCTTTAACAATTGTCTAACGATTGCTGAACTATTGTTTTCTGGGTGTTGGCTGATTTCTAAATTACTACTTCTCTCATTGAAGTGTTACTTGTAACACGAGTTTTCAGCGTAAAAAGTGAATAAAGGTAACATAGACTATTCAGCGTAGAAAGAGTAATTAAACGACTAAAAGTCAGGCATAACGTGGCTCACAGAATTGAGGCTATTAATCAAGGAATAGAAAAAATCTGCTACAAAGATAATACGAGTAGTATATCTTTTAGCAGATTTTTACGTATGACGCCGAGTGAGCTCAATTATGGGAGCCTCCGTGAAAAGAGCTTCTAAACGACGAAACATTCAGTATTAACGTGGCTCACAGAATTGGTGCTAAATCAAGGAATAGAAGAAATTTTCTACAAGGATAATACGAGTAGTATATCTTTGAGAAAATTTCTTCGTATGACGCCGAGTTAGCCCAATTATGGGAGCCTCCATGGAAAGAAGCAATAACCCTAATAAGCGGTTTGTTCTATGTAATACACCACCAAATCAATAGCTTCCTGCAGTTTATTAATATCCATCGTAATTTCAAAGGAATCCTGCATGGTGTGATGCCTCTGAACTGGTTGAAGGTGCTTTAACATTACAGCAGGAACCCCACACACTGAAAATGTTACATGGTCACTGCTCAAAATATAGCTTGATCTGGTATTAATCCCAATCTCAAGTCCATCGCTGGCTATCTGTTTGCTCAACTCAACTGAATTGTTGCCTGGATAACAGACCTCTAAATACTCTGCTCCTTTAGCTCCTATCATATCTAAATTGATCATCGTAGCATTTTTCAGGGGCAAAATGGGGTGGCCGACATAGTAATTGGAGCCAGCAAAATATTCCTCTTCGCCATTGGTTGCAATAAAAATAATGTCCTTCTGAGGAAGTTCCGTCTTGTTTAAAAGTGTTCGAGCGATCTCCAATAGTCCTGCTATACCGGACGCATTGTCTAAAGCTCCGGGATTATAGGTTTCATCTTTATTATCACCGATATGATCTAAATGGGCAGCAATAATAATATGGTCTTGATTGCTGCGGTCAGTTCCCTCAATAACACCGATAACATTAGAGCTATAGCACTCTTCCAGTGAGAAATCTACACTGATATAGACATTATCTTCTCTTTCAGCGGCCTCTTTCAGGTAGGGATAAGCAGCATCTGAGCAGTACAGAAATACTTGTCCATTTTTATTATTATACTTTTTACTCCCCCTGAAGAGTCTTTTCATGCTTTTGCTAACGTGAAAGTATCCGTCTCGCCGATTATCAAAATTAATAATTGATCCTTTAATTCTCGAACCCAATGATAATAGTTTGTTGACAATCCCATCAGCCTGCAGATGATCGTAGGGCAGGCTGTGTACCAGCTCAGAACTGATTAGCAACACCTTGCCATAAAGCTCCCGGTTGTTTGGGCTCAGCTGCTTCAGGTCCGTGATACTAACCAGGGGGGCATCAATCAGGCCTTGTATTTTGGTATTGGGCCACAGCGGCAGCCCTATGTAATCTGATAAATGATTGTATTCACCTGTAACTTCACCAGTTTTTCTCCTGGTTACTAAAACAGTGGCAGAATTTTGCACAATCAGTTGCTGCTGAAAAGTCTGGAGGTAGCTGTTATATCCTGGGGGCTGCTTCAAACCCAGCTCTTTATACCTCTCTGAAATAAAACTGACCGCCATTTTATTACCCAGAGTTCCGGGCAGTCTGCCCATATATGGAGCTGAAGACAGTTCTTTTATCACGTTATATGTAAAATCATCTGCCGGGGTTCTTGGCACATTGGAGTTACCAGAAGCGCTAACACTCGCTGCCAGCAATCCGCAAGCAGTATCAAATTCATGGGTTACTAAACATGCACTTAAAACAACAGCAATAGAAAGTATTATAGTAATAATATATTTCAAAAAACCACTTCTTTCCCATCAGCAAATAAAACAACCGACTATTGATAGCAGTTATCTCTATTAAAGTTATCGGAAATTAAGGTGATTTCTTTACCTGATAAATGATATTCGAGAGCGCTATACATCCTTAAAATCATTTTTTATCTTATGTAAAGGAGCAGTCTTGAAAATTAAGACCTGGTCCCAAAAAGTTGGTATTTTGAGATAATGCTAGTATAATTGAAGTGGAATCAAACAGTACGGCTGAAAAGATAAGCCAGGCCGAGGTAAAGGCAGGCTTTGAATATCTATCGTGGCAGATTACCATAATTTAGGAGGAGAAAAATGAAATTCACTTTTGACCACAGTAATATCAATGTTTTCAATCTGGAAAAAAGTCTTGAGTTTTATCGTGAAAACCTGGGGTTGGTAGAGGACAGGCGCATCAATGCCAAGGATGGGAGCTTTATCATCGTATATTTAACTGATAAGGTTACAAATTACCGTCTGGAACTAACCTGGTTAAGGGATTGGGAAAAACCGTATGAGCTTGGCGATAATGAATCACATCTGGCCTTTAGAGTTGATGACTTTGATAAGGCTTACCAACTTCACCAGAAAAACGGTTGTATTTGCTATGAAAACAAGGATATGGGCATTTATTTTATCAATGATCCCGATGATTACTGGTTGGAAATTCTACCGCCAAGGAAAAAATAAACTATGGAGATTAAGGTATGGTATTTATACCACTCCGGGTTTGCAGTTAAAATAAAAAATAAGCTGTTGATCTTTGATTATTATCTGGACACTCCGGTAATAGGTACAGCTGTTCGATCCCTTTCTACTGGAGTAATCAATCCCCACCAGCTTGTCGATGATGATGTTTATGTGTTTGTATCTCACCGGCACGGTGACCATTATCAAAAATGTATTTATCAATGGCAAGAAACAATACCCAACATCACCTACATCTTATCTGATGATATTGATATGGCGGCCACAACTAACATCCATAAAATGGGTGCTAATCAGGAACTGAACTTGCCTGATTTTACGGTTGCTACGCTGCTTTCCAATGATGAGGGGGTAGCATTTCTGGTCAAGTTTACAGATCTGAATATCTATCATTCCGGAGATCTTAACTGGTGGCATTGGCAGGAAGAGCCCGAGGAATGGAACAGCAATATTGAAAGCATATTTAAACAGGAGCTCAAACACCTTGAAGGTATCCCTATTGATATTGCCTTTATTCCGGTTGATCCCAGATTAGAATCTTCTTACAGCAGATCATTAAAGTACTTTTCAAAACACATTGCTGACCCAAACACCTATATCTTGCCCATGCACTTTGCCGACAATTATTCAGTCTTCGACCAGCTCCAGAATGACCGGCTGTTAAAAAATAATATTCTGCGAATAAGCAAAAGAGGGCAGGAATTTAATCTTAAAATCAAGAGATAGTATACAATTTTTTGGCGGTTGGGCTTTACAAGGCTGAACAATTGTCTAACGATAGCTGAACGATTGTTTTGCTTGAGGTGAACAGCTAAAAAAATAGTGTAGGGGTCGGTTTCCATGCCGACCCTTGATAAGTAGTAACAAAACAACTGCCTACCATTGCCCCACCACCTAACTCTCCGTAAAGGTTGAAGTCAATCTAACACTAACCCACGTTAAGCCTCATTAAGCCCAGGCTCACATAATTGATGCTAGATCAAGGCGTAGAGAAAATCTGCTACAAAGATAATACAATCAGTATATCTTTGGGCAGATTTCTTGTAGAAGTAGAGATAGCGTTAATTATGGGAGTACATTTTGGCCGAAGCCCGCTCCCTGACTGACGAAAAGTCTCATTAAGCCTAGGCTCACATAATTGATACTAGATCAAGGAATAGAGAAAAGCTGCGCTGAAGATAATACGAGCCAGTATATCTTTAAGCAGCTTTTCTCGTAGACGCAGACATAGCATTAATTGTGGGAGCACAGTTTGGCCGAAGCCACTAATCCATCAAAGGCTCAGTTACTCCCCGAACACCAGCCAAAGCCATCAGCATTAAAAACGATTTTTGCGGGCAGCGGTAAACCCCTTCGGGATCAAACCATTCTCCTAAACTGTGAACCCCGCCTTCTTTACCACCTCTGCCCAGGGTTACTGCCGGTATTCCCATCATAATCGGCATATTGGTATTGGTACAGCCGCCGGCGGCTAAACGAGGTTTAACTCCAACGCTCTCAGTTGCTTTCCAGGCGGCCTGCACAATGACAGAATCACTGGGTTGGCTGCCAGCCGGGGTATCATGGATTTTTTCATATTCTACTTTTACAGCATCACGGCCCCATCTCTCATTTTCTTCTTTAGCCCCGGCCTTAAATATCTCAATGGCCTTGGCTTCCAGTCTATCCAGTTCTGCTGCGGTATCTGATCGCATATTTATCTTAAACATGGCTTTTTCAGCAATAGCATGAATCTGATGTCCTCCCTCGACCAGGCTCACTGTAAAGGTAGTTTTGGGCTTATCCGGAGGTCGCATATCACTCAATTGGGCGATCGTACGAGCCGCAGCATGAATCGGACTGGGCAGCCCAAAAGCACCATAAGCATGGCCACCGGGTCCAGTATAGCTTACTTGATAATTTCTAATGCCGGTTCCCTGGTAAACAATTGAATCCCGACCTGACCCGTCAATAGAAATGGTAGCATCTATCTCCGGATGATCTTCAAGCAGGGTTCTCATACCGTACATACCACCGATACCCTCTTCAGCAATGGTGCCAGCTACAATTATATTGCCGGCAGTTTCAATCCCGGTAGCCTGCAAAGCCCGAACAACTGAAAGATTGGCAGCCAAACCACGGGTATCATCACAAATACCCGGAGCATAGATCCTGCCATTTTTTTCTACCGGGGTAACATCTGTACCAAAGGGAAAAACTGTATCGAGATGGGCCTCCAGCAAAATCGTTGGGCCATCTCCTTTTCCTAAGTATGTTCCTAAAACATTGCCATGCTTATCCACATGAACATTGCTTAAACCCAGTTCACGCAGCCGTTTTGCGTAATCAGCAGCCCTTTTAGCCTCTTGAAACGTCGGTGCTTCGATCATCACAATCTCTTTTTGATCTTTAATAGCCTGCTCCTGATCTTGTTCGATAAAGTCCAGCCCCTGCTGCACTTGGTCCATGCTCAGCAGTTTATTAAAAATCTTCTCAACTTTTTCACTTACCTGATATGACATCTTATCTAACTCCCTTCAGTTTTGGCACAAGCATTATATACTTCTCCTAGCTAATTCTTGACTAAGCTACTATATCCTTTGCCAATTGATCAATTATAAAAAATTAGTGAAAAAAATTAAAACCCCTGTACAGGGGCCTACTAAGGAGATTAGCAATATGGAGATTTCAGACAACTAAAACCAAATTCAGCTTTAGTACATTACATATATAAGTTTCTGTCCGGATCCTTTCCGTCAACCAACCATCTTACGCCGGCTGTTTCCCAAAGCGGATTGGCAGAGGAATCTATGTATTTTTTGTTTTTGTCTTTACCAACTTTTTTCATTAATCGTTTAAACTGCATGGCAGTAACTATTCCTTCAAGGATTACTACTGATTTATCCATTCCACTGTTTTTAAGCAGGGATTGGCCCTCAATCATCGGTCCCTGTGAGTCAGCAGGTAGTGTTTTCATTTCTCTGATATCTATAAATACATGGTATTGCTTACCTAATCCAGGAACTACACCTCTTAACTCAGTTAACCATTTGTTCATCTCATCTGCTTGTATAAAGCCGTTAAATATTAATTTGACTCCATAACTCTCTTTTTTAATCTGATACATAAAAGCCCTCCTTTACACACTGTTAATTGTCAATACCATTGAACTTCTATCCATATTTACTATCCACTTGGGATAATACTATCGTCAAAAACAAACCTGCTATCAATACCCCTCCTTTAGTTGTAAAAATACCGATACCAAACTGATAATCTAGTATTATGTGCTGTACCTTACCTAACTGAAAGGTATCCAGCTAAACTCAGTTAATACCTGCTTTACCAACTTTCACTATAAAGTAAGCAAATCAAAGCATGCAATTGATGCATTCGGCTTTGACAGAATTTACTATCTATAATGTTTGCTTATTAAACTTACCAATCATCTAACCTTATGCATCTGATAAAACCAAGTTATATTGCACAAAACCGGCCCACGTTTGCTTCTATTAGTATTATCGGCATATTTAACAATTAATTTATTGGATTTTTGCATTTTTACTAATATACTTATGCAAATTATTGACTTAGTAATTAATTTATTTTAGCAATATGAGATATATTATTATAAAAAAGTTTCACAATAAAAATAGCCACCTTTTACTTTTAGGTGACATAAAAAATATTAACCTTTGCCAAAGCTAATGAACCATCTAGCTAATTGCAAAATAAAGCCTTATTTATGATAAAAAATTAAAATGACGATAAAACTTGTATAACTGGATTAAGGCTTGCTATTATGATCGTTAACGGGTTTCATTAACTGACAACTACTTCTTTTTCTGCGCCTCTGGTTGTAAGTACAGCCACAAATACTAAAGCAACCAAATTGCCAACAAACACACTGGCTACACCAGCAACCAAACCAAGTAAGATAAAGATAAATGAAGACATTTTCTTTTTAATATAGATAGTAAAATACAATGCTACACTGTAAATTGTAGCAACAACTGATCCAGCTACACGTGCTAATTCAAGGCCATTCTCCGGATTAGTAATTCCAGCAATAACACCAGTTAATGCCCCTAGTAACATACCCAGCAACAGATACGCAATATAAAAACCAATTGCCTCCTGCCAGCTTCTTTTTACGCTAAGATCACCAAGGTTTTTAAACATGCTGCCCCTCCTCTATTTAATTTAAAGATGCATACTACAAACTGTTACATCTTTATTATTTATATAACAATTATACTACAAATAGTAGCAAAATAGTTTTTTATGCTTGTTTGTAATTAATTCCATTAATAGATATTAAACCTATCAAGTTTTACTAACTTTTTTTACACTGGATTATTTCTAATGTCCGACGAACATAAATATATTCTCGTTACAAGATACTTTTTTGCTTTAGTAACTTACCACATAATAAGCAGGTGGTTTTTATTCCCAAATCATATGATATTATAAGTAAGAGGGAGTTGAGAAAATGAAGAATAAATATGTAAATATAGTAGCTGTACTACTTTTTTCTTTATTGCTAATTGCAGGGGTTAGAAATGAAATTATTGATTTTGAGTTTGAGAAAATTACCAATACCAGTAAAGTACCAGCCGTAATCCAAGAAGTGTTGGCTGAAACTGAACTGGAAAGAGGTGCTTATTTTTTCTCAAGTAATTTTACTGATAAAGATGCCTATCTGATAGTATGTGGAGGAGAGGAATTCAAGAAAGGTTATGATGTAGATATCAATAGTCATAAATACCACTGTCTGGCAGTCGATGGAGATAAAAAGACGATGTATGGAACATATGAATTAGATATTACTGAAAATAGCTCCTCTTTACCATATGAATACAGTAGTGAGTCCCGTTTTCCATTTGTAGTATTTAAGATTTCCGGCAATGCCAAACAGTTCTTTATTGAAATAAACAGCCCTCAAACTTTAACCATTAACCAGTGGTGGGGAGACGGTAAGAAAATGGTGGAAAGTAAGAAGTGGACCAGCCAGGTTATCTATTCTAAACATGAAATACCTCAGTTTATTGACGAGGATTTCAAAATAAGATGGGGACAAGTCAGCGGATATCACGTGTACCCCAATGCCAATAAAAAAAATGCGATTATATAATAATTGCCGGCAAAGAAGGAGAACCTCCTTTTGATGTGTCAATTGAAGCAATTGACTGGAGAAGAGAAATAGTTCATAGATTTACCACAACTAAACAAAAAACTTTCAATATAATTATTAGTAAAGAACATGATACTGAGTTTACTTTTAAGCAAAATGATGTCCCCTACAGCCTGATTCGAGTAGAATATGACAATAAACTTGATGCACTCTGGCCTGGTAGCATGATAATTGTTGATCAAAAACTTAATGTAGAAAAGAAAAAATAGAACACATTTGCTTCAATATTGTAAGCAATTTATTTAATTCCGCTTATTTCTTCATATAAAGCATAGCCAATTTCATAGCTTTCCTTGCCGGAGGTAAATAATCTGCTGAATTGAATTACACCAATGCCTTCCCGAATCACTCTAATCTCATAATAATCACTGTCCTGTTCCTGATAGCGTACTTTGTATGTCTTGCCTTCATCGGTGGCAGTGATCTGCTCAATAGTTGATTTCAACTTGATCTCATTGTTATCTTGATCTACAATTAACTGCTCCCAGGTTGCCCCGGCTTCTAATGGGGTTTTAATCAGTACTATAGTCTGATAGTTTTTATCCATAATCATCGGAGCGTCAATTACCTGATACAGGGCACCCCTCTCAATGGTGTAATCAGCAGTGAGATGATACTCACCACTACCCTCCCCGCCGGAGGCATCGTCAACCTGCCCGTTAATATGATAGGTGATTTTGTTTTCTTCGACATCTATTGCATCTAATGTCATGCTGTGACCATATTCTGCATAGCCATTGTAAAACCAGCGAAACCCACTCTGGTTGGGAAATAAACTCTGTATTAGGGCGTTATCTTCAGAGTAATCCTTGGCAGTCTGTTTACAGCCCGCTGCAAATATCAGGGTGGTCAACAGTAACAGTACCAGATACTTTTTCATAGTTTACCTCCGATTGAACTTTTGTTGGGTTTAACAATTGCTTAAACGATTGCTTGACAGTTGCTGGAGCGATTGTTTGGCAATGGTGGGGCGATAGTTTGGCAATAGTTTGGCAGTTGTTTTGTTAGGCCGGATTCCTTATTGCTATCGCCAAGTAGATATGAGATCTTTTAGACACAGTTTTACAGACCCTAGGAAGAAAAATAAGTGTGTGTTTATACAGTTCTATGAACGGGCGAACACGAGGTTCGCCCCTACTGGTATAAAATGTTAAGCAAAACTACCTGCAGAATACCATAGCCAACCAATTGCGCCACGCTTTCAAAAGGCGAGGCCAATAACAATTCATAGCAATCCCAACCCGTTTGCGTCAGCAAACCCACAACATACGGTCAGGTTCTTTTTCCGACAATTGTTCCAGCAATCGTTCAGCAATGGTTTAGCAATAGTTCAGCTATTGTAAAAGAAGCATCCAGCATCACCATATAAGCCAACAGGCTAGTTTGCACTCATTATACTATCGAGTTCAGCTTGATAATTTTTAATACTGCTGTTGACGCTGTCTTTCATCTCATTTAACTTCTGTATTACCATATCTACCTGTTCTTGCACCTCATCTACACTGGTCTGGGCCGAGGTTATTTTGGATTGAACAAACCAATCGGCCAAAAGTCCATCAAAAAAGAAGTCAGCAAATTTTGAGAAACCACTTATCTCTATATTGATATCGCTTGTAATTTGAATATCAGCGAGTTCATTTTTAAACTGGCTAAGCAGGTTCTGTACTTCTCCGCTTGTGCCTTTAGCTTTATCAATATGAGAATGTTTAACCAGGTTTGATATTAAGCCCCCACCTAACATATCCCAGACCCCCCAGCCCCGAGCGCTTTTTAAGCTGTCTCTGACCTGGCTCAAGCAATTTAGTACCTTGTCTCCTACATCAATGGCTTCCTGTATTTCAGTTAAATTGGCTTTGGCACCTGCGATATTCTCAGTAATAGCCATAACTTTAGCTGCATCCTTGGTTTGAGAGCTTTGAAGGAGCTGCAGTTTCTTTTGATATAGATCCTGATAGTCTTTGCTGCAATGAAGGTATTCCAACTTTTCTGCAGTTAGTTTACCCAACTGATATTTAGCCTCTTCTAATTCTCGAAAACACTGATCGTACTTCAGTTTAGCTGCCAAAGCCTCTTGCCTCTCTTTTTCAACCTGGCTTTCATAGCTGCCTAAAAACCTGTAAAATATTGTTGTTAAATTGGTTTTCTCAAATCTTTTTACATCTTGATCTTCCTTGGTTAGCTGTGTTTTTAAGCTTTCGAGCTTTGTTTGCAATCTCTCTTCATCCTGTTTAAATGCTTTGATCTTACTGTCTATTTTGCTGGTGCGCTGAATACCTGCTTTTAATTCTTCCAGCTTTCTATTGATATCCTCGTACATTGTCTCACTCCTACTTGGTCAATCTATTTATATATACCACATCGTGCTGGAATATAACATGTATTTTACTTTTTTATTTATTGATCATCAGCAAATCAAGTTGCTTTACGAGCAGATTAAACAATTACTTACCCAGTATTCGCATTAACTGCACAGCAATGCCCTGTATCTGAGGAGCAACATATCTTTGCTTTACCTGGCGTAATTCACAAGCTTTAACGTATTTTCTGACTACTGTATCATTAGTTTTAAGCTCCATTTTATTGAATTGCTTTAACTCAGTATCTCTCAGTTTTGAAAGCATGAAGTTAAAATAAGACTTTTGTGTCATCCAGCCAAACTTAGACTCTATCATTCTTTGGTTAAAGCCGGTGGCATAGGCTCCAGGTTCAATAATAGTTACATCAATATTTACACCTTGGGATTTAAGTTTTTTCAGCTCAACAGTTAACGATGCTGCAATCGCCTCCAAAGCATGCTTAGAAGAGCTGTAAGGCGAGAAAAAGGGCATTGATATCCGCCCTGCCAGAGAGGTTATAAAAATTACCCGCCCTTTCTTTCTTTTTATCATACCCTTAAGCACTTCCTGGGTAATCGCAACTGTAGCAAAAATATTTGTTTCGTACACCTCTCGGTATCTCTTGACACTAATCTCTGCAGCCGAACCTGACAAGCCAATAGCAGCATTATT
This sequence comes from Bacillota bacterium, assembly GCA_028280325.1. Lineage (GTDB taxonomy): Bacteria > Bacillota > UBA994 > PWPR01 > PWPR01. Next base: position 18,628 of record JANQLZ010000008.1, on the reverse strand, counting down.
TATCAAAACATCGAGGTCATACTGATGAACCAGCGACCTGTCTTTTTCCTCTAAAATATCCAGTTTAAATGGTATCAAGTTTAAATCCTCTGCCTCAGCTGTTTTGCTTAAAGCTTTGGTTTCTTCATGATAGTGACAAGTGGCATACACCGTATGCCCCCTTCTGCCCAGTTCCAGGGCAGCATCTTTACCTATTCCTGTTCCAGCACCGGTTATTAGAATCTTCTTTGACATAATCAAACTACTTTCTTATTGATTAAAGTAAACCATCAATACAGGCTGACAGCATATGCTTATTATTGTAAATTACAGCTGTTTTTATTTGCAAAACACTTAATCCGTACAGCAGATGCTGCTGTTGATTGTTATACTCCACATTTCTGGCACAAGCTTTATTGACAGTAACATACTATAAAGAGAACAAGCAATACAGAAAGGAAAAAAGCAAATGAATAGAATAATCAACCGCGGCTTTGCAGCCCTCGGTGCTGGGGTTGCCATGTTAGTTGGTATTGGGGTCAGTGAAGGCATTGGTCATGCTACCAGCCTGGCAGTTGAAGGCATTGGCAGACAGCCTGAAGCATTTGAAAAGATTAAAGAAACTTTAATATTGGCAAACATTTATACACTGTTGCCAATTATTGCAGCTGCTATCATCGCAGCCTGCCTCTTAAAGATTGCCTGTAATAAACGTTATAGCAGTTATTTAAGCGGCAGATTAACAGCATTGGGAGCAGGACTTGCCATTATCAGCGGGCTCGGTGCTGGTAGAGGTATTGGCCTTGCTACTGGCAATGCTGTTGAAGCTATTGCCAGACAGCCGGAGGCTACAGAACTTATCAGAGAAGGCCTGTTAACTGGTATTTGGTTTGCCCTGGTTCCAACAGTACTGGCCTTTATAGTAGCTGTTTGCTTAATAAAATTAGCCAGGCCAACTCCCCCTGCTCAGGAGGACTGACAGACCAGCATATTATCATAATAATTGTGGAGGATCGCTCAAAATACTTTTTCTTATTTTGAGCGATTCTTGGTTAAATCATTTTGCCAGAAAATATATTAGTGCAGGATATTAAGATCAGAGTCTTAATCTCTTTTTTAGTTGCCCTCTAAGTACCTCTGAAAAGTCAAGAGCACATTACATTCTGGGTTAAGCTGTAACACATATAGCACCCTGACACATATTATGTAGCAAATGCAACTTGTCCTTAAGCCGGACAGGTTAATAAAGGTGGTATAATAATGGAAAAAAGAAAAGCATGTTGGCCCAAGCGAAATATACCTCGTATGTGGAGTATGCTTTCATATGCTGGAGAAAAGAGAGTACCAAATGCTGAAGATCCTTTTGCCAGTTCCTGGCCAACCTATTTTTTTGGCCGTGACGAACAGGGTAGATTTTTAGATCCAGAAGGTAATGTAGTCAGCTTTGAGATTAGAAGCCCAAGTGCTGGTATTGATTTTGCAGGAAAGCAACTTGAAATTGTTAAAGAAACCCTGAATAATCTAACTAATCGCCAAAAAAAGATCGCCACTTACTGGGGTACAGGTCCTGCAACAAAGCAATGGACACCGATTATTGATATTTTAATAACCACTTACAATATTGCAGCCCCTCAAGCAGCCCGTATTTTGGCTGCTGTACAGGGAGCTCTGAACGATGCCTTTGTTATTGCCTGGCATTTTAAATTCAGGTGGCAGATAGCCAGGCCCAATCAGTTTGATCAGAATCTGGCGACATTTTTATGTACACCCCGACACCCCAGCTACCCGGCAGGCCATGCTGTTATTGCCGGATGTGCTGAAGTTGTACTTTCCTACTATTTTCAAGCTGACCAGGAAAGGCTCAACCAGCTGGCCAGGCAGTGTGCTATATCAAGACTTTATGGAGGGGTTCATTATCCGGTAGATCTCCGAGAGGGTTTAAGGTTAGGCAGACAGATTGGCAGGATTGTTGTCGAACAACTGCGTCAGCAATATGATATTAATCAGTCTCAAATAGATTACCCGATATTAGTTAGTAAAGATCCACCCCTGCCTCCTCCGCCATTTAAACAGGTTATTCCGTTTTTTGGCAGCATGAAATGCACCTCAAAAACTATGGATACCTGTGAATGCTGGTAAGGACTATTACCTGACACCGAAAAGTATTCCAGTTTAACTCCCACAAACAGAGCTGGCTAAAACAATATTTAGCCAGCTCTTTATTATCTTAGTTTTCTGTTCTTATTCAGCTATTTGCAAGATATTTTTAAGTTGAACATAATTGATATCGGTGACTAAACCACTGTCATGCCAATGGCTTTTACATCCACAATAGTCGAGTAAAACACATTGGGGTACCAAACCCAAATCCTTGGCCTGCCAGCCGCCAGCTAAGAGATTGAGTACACAGGCGATACCGACTATTCCAACCTTGTTTGGCTCAATCTTATCTTTCTGAAAAGCAGTGGATTGATGAGCGATTATTTGAACCTGAAAACCATGCTTTTCTCCCATTTGAGACAAATCATTAACTTTACATTGAGTAGTACACCCAGTACATTGCCGGCCATTCTGAGAACTGGTGGCCTGACAGTTTGCCTCCGACTGAAACCTCAGGCAAACCGGTAACAGAACTCGCTTTTCTTCAGTACTAATAAAGTCTTCTCTGAAAGCCCTGTTTAATATCTCGGCTCCAACCATATTCATGTGATATTCTACTCTGGATCGTCCACAGAAGATATTATCTTCCTGATACTTGTACTGATTATAATCATTTATCAGGAAATCATTTACTCTCTCAGTAAAATAGCCAATTTCCCGATTACTTCTTTTTTCAAACCATTTTGCTAAATTCACAGCAAAACCAATAGTAGCTGAACTTGCTGCGGCCGACTTCATGCCCAAATAACTGTACCAACTCTGCAAACGGTTTACTTCTTGCTTAAACTCGCCAGTAGCAGCCAACCACTCCAAAAGTTTTTTAAAGTTTGAGGTGTCAAATTTAACATTGTCGGCTTTACTTTCTTTTAATAGCCATAACTCACCCAAAAACCCTTTAAAATAATTTACAATCCCCCTGAAAAGTTTGCTTTTCTCCCGAAAAGCTGTGAGACTGGTCATTAAAAATTTGGGAACCTCATTAAGAGTTAACGCTTTGGCCAAATAAACTCTCCACAAAATGCCCAACACCAGCAATTCCAGAGAATACTCAACCTTGCTTCTGGGATGCTCTACTTGGTTTTTTACAATAAAGGTTTTAAAATCTGAAACTATATGGCCTGCCTCGCTATTGAGTTTCTGGATTACCTCATTAGTAAATATTCCAATTGCTTGATAATAATCAGTTTCTTTGCCAGCCTTTAACGAATAAGTTATGATATCTTCCACGGTAAACTCCTTTATTCATTAAAAAACAACTATAGTACCTGCTAATACTATCATCTAACAATTCTTTTAACAACAGGCACAGGTATCCTACCAGCTATCTCCAATCAAGTTATACCCTTAACAGTAAATCTTGAATCTTAATTTATGGATCAAGGAATAAAAGAAAATCTGCTACAAAGATGTGAGGAACATATCTTTGTAGCAGATTTACTCGTTTGACGCAGATATAGCTTTAATTATAGAAGCTCAGTAAGTTCAAAACTCCTACCATTACCCCTCAATCTTAAACAACCTCTTGGCATTATTAAAAAAGACGTCTTGGTGATGTGCCCTGGGTACCAGGCCTTTAATGAAATCAATATAAGCACCTAAATCTACTAAGGGCCAGTCTGTGCCAAAAAGGAACTTTTGATAGTTGCCGGTGTAAACCAAGGCCGCTTTAACCAGATCTACAAACAGCTTTTTTTGTGCCTCTCTGGCAACAGTCAAACTGTCACCGACAATCAACCCGGACAAGTCGGCATAGACATTAGTATTTTTGCTGATAACTTCAGCACAATCCAGGGTCCAGGGACAGCCTAAGTGGGCTATGATGAAATCAACATTCCGATGTTTTACTGCCACCTCATCTACATTCAGCGGATGAGAGTATTTTAAGCGGCCGCGTTCACTGTAAGTATTGCCGGAATGAATCACTACCGGAACCTGATACTTAGCAGCTAAGTCATAGACAGGCTCATAAACTTCATTAAATACATGATAATGATAATAGCCGGCATAAATTTTAAACCCGACTGCCCGGTTATTTTGCAAATGTCGTTCTAATTTGTCAAGCTCAGTGTTTTTTTGGTCACCATGTAGTTTATAAGGGTTAACTCCCAGGCAGTAATATACGTTGTCGGGCAACTGGGGGTGCAAATCAAGCAGCATCGGGTTGCCACACTCCCGGTCAGGAAAACCATCTTTTTTTGTTTCCTGCAAACCCATGCCGACACTTGCCACTACCTGATGTTGAGCAAATGATTGGCAATAACCCTGATATGAATAATCCACCTTTGATATCTCCCTGGCCGTAACTAAGAACGAGTTGATATTGGAAAAATGGATATGAGCATCAATTACTTTCACTTACCTACCTCCGTATTTTTTATATTATACTGTTAAATCACTTGAATATCCTGCCATTATTATAAATCGAAAGAGATTGTCCGTAAATCTTTGATCATGTTTTTATCTAATTTTTCTTTACTGAAAATCATATACTGCGGGGCAAGTTTAACAGTTTCACCATCAGCAGCCTCAACTTCGGCCATATCCAAATCAAATGAAATCAAATTACTATTGTTGAATTCATGCCACAGGTCTTTATCTAACAGGCGGGTCAGATTATGGTTCAGCCCTTTAGCCCCATGGACCAAACAGTTCTCCAAGCTTACCTCATATTCACTGCCACCACACCTGTATTTGGTTTCAGTGCCGTTTTCAGTGTAACTAATCCAGTTTTCAACCTGTTCACCAGCTTGGATAAAACTCCACTGTCTAAGCTCCAAATATTTGTACTCTCCGGTATTCTGATGAATTATTGCAAAATTACCAACTACCGGAGCACCGCTGACCAATAAATAATATTCCTCAACTTTTATCCCCTGATGTTTTTCATGATCTACAATATCAATGACAGTTTTTATCCCGGTCCACTCATTGCCGTGGTTATCGGTAATTTCTACAAACTCAGCAGTTTTTTGCTGCTTGGGTACTGAGACAAAACTCATTCTTCTGGGCAGCAAGGTGATTCCGCCTGGCCAGTGATTCCACCAGCCTTTGATACAGGGAGTAGGAAAACTATGATTCAACCACTCCGTGCCCTGATAGACCAAAGAAAAAATACCTGAGGAAAACTCTGGAGCAGCCTTAAGTGTTATCAAGCCATTACTAACTTCAAATATCTTTTTATTTTGTTCGGTGTATTGGCTGGTCATTACCTTTTGGCTGCTTTTAAAAAATATTGCTTTTTTGCGAGTAAAAGCTTGGGAATTGATGTTAAAATCCATTGTCACAATATCTAATTCAGCCTGTTTGAGAACAGAACATTTCAGTTCAGCTTTATTCTGTTCGAACTGCAAATCGGCAGCCACAGCTGGCAGTGTATTATTAACTGCGCTCAATTCCAAGCTGCCTGCTACAGGCAAATGCTTCAGCTCTGCGCAGGTAACTTTAACTGTGTCAGCAATAAACGGATTGTTATTGTTGATACTGCTGGTGAATCCCTGCATAATATCCTGACTGTCTATAGCTTTATAATTACCCATATACTCTCTGAACTGCTGCCAGGATGCAAAGGTATCCAGTGTATAAACTATAGGCTTGGTTTTCAGCCTCTGAGCAGGCTGAAGGCTTCCTAAATTGCTTTCAATAACTGCTGACACATATTGGAAAAGAACTTCCGAGCTGGGGTCCCAGCCTAAGCCTGCATTTACATGGTGGCTGCTGAACAGCCAGTTTTCAGTGATTTTATTAATATCCCATTTCTTAGCAAGCAGCCCTGCACTATTGTTGCTTTCTACAACTCCTCCGTCGTAAGGCAGTTTAGCATTCTCTAAAAACAGCATACACTCCTGCGATAAGGCCAGCTCCGGGCTATTATTTCTTGAAGTATTCTCAACTTCACTGTGCAGATTGACAATTCCATTCGGAAACAGCTCAGCATAGTAGTTTAACACTATCTCGGGGAACTTGTCAGACGCAAAAACGGCTTTAATAACTTCGCTATGTTCCTTGGATATAAACTCCACTTTATCAGGACTCTTAGTTTTAAATTCGCTGTAATAAGGCTTTCCAAGCTGGGGAACACCAGCTATCAAACTGTTATGCGGGTAAATACCTATACCGAGTTTAGAAATTATAGTTCTGTTCTCGGTTTTACTTAACTCAACCTGATAAGCTCCGCAATAGATATTATAGCCGTCTTCAGTTTCTCCGTGGTATTTGCCATAATATCCTCTAAAAGCAGTTCTGAGAACAGCCGTGTGTTGAGTCTGAGTATTTTCAGTGGTAATTTTCAGGACGGTATCTTTTTGGTAAAATCCATACTTATTAATTACACACGGCACTTTAACCGATTTTTTTTGCTTAGCCTTTAAAGATGTTATCAGTGTTGGAGATGTAAAGCTGACGTATTTGTCGCTGTTTAAAGTGTACTCAACTTCGATATCCTCAGTAAAATTATTCTCTAAATTTAAGTAGCAGGTGCTGGGCATACCCAATTTTTGAGCTCTGCTGTCAGTAACTAGCTCAATCTTAACCGGAGCCAGAGGATTAACCCCAATTTTAAATAAGGCCTGCTTTCCATTGATAGTTATCAGCGAGGTAACACAGGGATGGGTTTTAGTTTTTTCCTGCTTGTTGTCAATTGTATCTAAATAAAACTCAGCTGTTACCCGTTGCTGATCTTTTACAATATTTCGATACTCAAACTCGTATTTGATATTCTTGTTGTCGATACCTTTAATACTAACCTCCAGGGGCTGAGCATTTTTGTTTTTCTTAACGAGTTCATATTCAATTTGATGATTGCGTCCAAAGATCAGGTCTTGTTTTTTCAGGCGTACCCTGATCAGGTATTCATTGGTCTCAATACAGGTTAAGCCTCTGCCTCGTCGTTCAAATTCCATGTTTAGCATCAAGTCGTTTTTTCGCCATTGGTAATCGTAAAACTCAAAGTCTCCTTCCGGACGCCCATCGCTTTCAATTTTAATTTCCCGCTGGCTGTCACCATACCAGTCGATAGTGTCGAATAACTCTTTTACAGCCTCAGTCTTCATGACATAGGGTAAGAAATTCATTAAATGAGTGTCCTGGTCATGTCTTTCCCAAAAGAAGCCGCACTTTTTGTATAAAGGCACAGCTTTATCATTTCCCGGCCAGGTATACAGGTCCAGTCTGGGCCATTCTGATTTAATAGCCCTTTCCACACAGGAAAGAACCAGTTTTTTGCCAACTTTTTGGCCTATATAATCTGGTCTGACATTCAATGAGGGTATATAGGACGCCCCTTCATCCTGCTTATAATTGGAAAAGCTACAGTATCCAACTACCTCTTCCCCATCTAAAGCTAAAAAGGTACAGATATTACCTGATCTTTCTTCTTCATTTATAATGCTTTCAGCGGTGTGGACAATACTCTCACCACCCCAGTTTTCTCCGCTTCTATTCCACATATCTGCTACCGATGCGGCATACTGGGGTTGATAAAAGGTTATTTTGATATCTTTCATTTAAGGCCTCCAAAATTTTTTAGCTACAACAAAAACAAAAAGCTGCAGTTTTAGTCAACTACAGCATTAATTAATCCTTTGAAAATATTTCATTTTAAAAGCTGTAGTTAAATCCTACAGCAGAACTGACTGCTTTTTATTTCCACCGTAGGCCATGTTTTAATAAAGTAATAAATTGATGTTGGATAATTGCTGATCTATTCATATCATGACCTCCCTTAGATATTTATTTCCTTAAAACAGCATCATGATGCTTAAAAGGAAACATAAGTAGATTATACATTATTGTTTGGGGATAATAAAGGGCATAAACAATTCTTTGTTGTTTATGTCTTCGTTCTGACTGTGCTCCCATAATTGATGCTATCTCTGCGTCATACATAAAAAAATTTGAAAACATATACTGCCTGTATTATGTTTGTAAAATTTTTTTACTTTTCCTTAATTTAGCATCAATTTTGTGAGCCACGTTATGCCTAACGTTTCGTCGATTATTAAGCAATTGCTGGAACAATAGCTGAACGATTGGTGGGCAGTTGGGTAGCATGACTATTAACCCTTTCGCAGTAATCTTTTTAAAAGGTTTACAACTTTGGGGTCAGGCCTTAAACTCGTAAACCAGATCGGTCAACAGATGGCAATGAACTGCCGATTGGTGTATATAGGTGGGTAAAATAGCAATATTGTTAAAGACAATTGTTCCTAGTGTAGTATTGTATTATAAAAAAACGACTGCCCTACGCTTGCTGTCAAGCGAGCCCACCACAATTGCAAAGCAATTCCACTACGTTTACGTAGCAAACTCATTACTGCATAAACCTTAGCCTTTTAACCCTTTCGCAGTAATCTTTTTAAAAGGTTTACAACTTTGGGGTCAGGCCTTAAACTTGTAAACCAGATCGGTCAATAGATGGCAATGAGTTGGTGATTGGTGTAGTTGGGTAGGCAAATAGCAATATGACTTGGCTATCGCCAAGTCAATTTGATACTCTCTTCTCTTGTATGTATTATCTTTACAAATTTCATAACTATTCTTTATTCCAGCAATCGTTTTGCAATAGTTAAACTATTGTAAAAAAACCAGCTGCCAGACAATTGCCAACCACTTGCCGAAGACAAGCCCCTCGTCGCGTTTTTGAAGCAAACCTACTACGGGATGTTCAATTGTTGTTCAAGCCAATCTACCATTAGCTCAAAACTATCACGAGCTGTTTTCTTATTTTTATGTATTAGAAAATCTCGATAGATGCCATTTGAAAAGCTGTGTAATGCTGCGCCTACTTTCAAGGACTGTTCTTTGGATAAACCCTGTTTGTGCAGTAATGAAATAATGTAATCTCGGCTGGTTGTAAAAATATTTTTTAACCTCTCCTGCATAATATTCGGGGCATTAGGCGCTTCGGCAAGTAATATCAGCTGATACCAAAGTTTTACACTGTCTACATTATATATTTCACTGTCTAAATCTAATACCAGCTCACGGATGGAAGCCGTTGGATTACTGGCAAAATTTCCAGGCCAAAAAGCCTCAGCATCTCTGATATACTTCTGCAGCATATAAGACAGTAACTCGTCTATTAAACCGTCACGATTATTAAAATAGCGAACCAAAGTCATCGGCGACACACCGGCTGCCTTAGCGGCCCCCCGAAAACTAAAATCTAATAGGCCAACACTATTGAAATAACCTGATATTGCCTCCAGTAACTGCTCTCGCCGTTCACTGTTTCCATAACTGTAATTACTCATAAAACTCATCCCGCTATATTTATTGAGGTGCTCTGTTATTTTGGTAAAATTTAATTCCCTTATATTTTAACGTACTTAAATCAGTATCACAATTGCCCATTAAATACTTGTTAAAGAAGGTTGCATGATAATCAGTAAGCAATTTACGAAACTCAAATTTATCTCGTACTCCAACCCGGCCTAAAAGAACTGCATGTCGAGATCCAAAAATCACATCAGTGTATGCCCAATGTTCTGTTTTATCAACGACAACAATAAAGGTATCTTCAGAATTTAAAAGAAAAGTAGATCTGCCTGTATTCCACAGAAACATAGTGCCAATAGTCATAAATGGGGTCTGTATATTTTCAAACAGATAATCTCCCCAGGTTCCGCCATCCATATTAATACCACAATGAAATCTCTGATCTAAAAAACACACCTGTGCAGCTACCGCACCACCTAAAGAAGCACCTGTGATACCAAAGCCTCTGTTTAACTGCAGCCTGTTTTTAAACCTGGTATCTTTATTTCCATTATTAACATTCTCCAGTTCATTGGCGACAAACATGGTATCATCCGCCCATATCCTGACGCTCTCAGTCAGTTTACCATAATTATCAACATAGAAAGACTTTGCTACCTCCATAGCCTTCTCATCTGAAAAACTACTGTTGTCCCTCTTTATTTTCATCACTTGCCGGATGTATTCTTTATTGAAAATACTGTTAAACTGTCGCTCAATTTCCCTGCTGACTTTGATAATACTGCCATCAGTATATTTAACAGCTGAAGATTCATACGGATGGCCAATAGAGATTACAATATAACCCAAACTGGCCAGGTCAGAGCACAAAACAGTACTTTGCATTTCATATGAGAAATATCCCTGGTTAAAAAAAATAATTGGAAAATCTTTTTTCTGACTGGAAATGGCTATGTCTTGATATACTTGAGTTTTTAAACTGGCCATTTTTTTTGACCACAGACCAAAGGTCATTCTACTGATTTCTATCAGGGCTTCCGGAAATGAGTAAGGAGCACTTCTTTTATGCTCACTGCTGTCAGCCGGATAAAATATTGTCACCGGTATTTTTCTACCCGGGCTGCCTGTCTCAAATGAAAAAACCTGCGGCCTTGAGTAGTCAATAAAATCCATATGGGTAATGCCGACAACATAATTTCCCAGTGGTTTGGGCAGCACTTTAAGGTTTCCAAACATAGTATACCTCCTTGTGATAACATTGTTACGTAACAATGTTATCACAACTACTGTAAAATGCAACATATAAATTTAAATTACTCAATTAATTTAGCATGATATGTTACAATCAAAGCAAGCTAAAGTGGGAGGAATACTAATGAAATTTGCTGATAATATAACTGAATTAATAGGCAATACCCCCTTGCTGAAACTCAATACTCTTTCCCGATATGGTGAGGCCTTTGTCAAGTGTGAATTCTTGAATCCGATCAGTGTTAAGGATCGTCCGGTCTATAATATTATCACCGAGGCTGAAAGAAAAGGTCTGATAAAGCCCGGTGATACTTTAATTGAAACAACCAGTGGAAATACTGGTATGGCTACAGCTTATATTGCAGCAGTCAAAGGGTATCAGACAATTTTATGTATGTCAGAAATTCAAAGCATTGAAAGGCGAAAAATTCTTCAGGCTTTTGGAGCAAGACTAGTCCTTTCTCCAGCAAGTGAAGGTACAGCTGGGGCACGTAAAATGATGAAAGAGATACTGAAAAAGCATCCGGAATATTTTTATGTCGGGCAACATGTTAACCAGGATAACCCTGGCGCACATTATAAAACAACCGGCCCAGAGTTGTGGCGAGATACTAACGGCAGCATTGATATTTTGGTATCAGCCCTGGGCACCGGAGGAACCATTTGCGGAGCAGGGCGCTATTTAAAAGAAAAGAAACCCCAGATACAACTGATTGCCATTGAACCTGAAAGTTCTCCTTATATTTCGCAGGGAATCTTCAAACCTCATAAAATGATGGGTACTGCCCCGGGCTTTGTTCCTGATACTTTGGATAAAAGTTTGATTGATGAAATCATGTTGGTAAAAACGACAGATGCCTATGCCATGTGCCGGACCCTGGCCCGGACCGAAGGTATTTTAGTGGGAATATCATCGGGAGCTGTAGCCTGTGTACTGCAACAGCTCTCTTTACAGCCGTCCAACAAAGGCAAGGTCATTGTCGGAGTTATGGCTGACAGCGGCCAGCGGTATTTGAGTGTTGAGGGATTGTTTTCTGGTTTGTAAAAGCTACAAAGGTCGGCATGGAAGCCGACCCCTACTTTCCTCAAATAAAACAAATCGTTCAGCTAGCCCTACCAATTCTTATTTGGCAGCCATATCTATCGCAGTTTTCAGATCCTTTTCTACATCCTCAGCAATTTGCAGAATCTCTGTAGAACCTTCTTTATCAGCAAGTGCAATCAATTCAGAAGGCTTAATCATGCCCATATATACTGAATTATTTTTTTCATAAACTACTATTTTACATGGAAGAAAATATCCTACTTCCAAGTGTTTGTCCAGCACTTTTTTGGCCTGTTTTGGATTGCATACTTCCAAGATCTTGAAATTATTTTCAAAACTCAATCCTTTTTCCCGAAGTTTGTCTTTAAAATTTAGTTCCCATAAAACCCCAAAGCTATGTTTACTTAAGCTATCCTTTAAACTAACTATCGCATCATCAAATGATTTGTTTACCATTACTTCGTATTTGAAATTCACTGACTATAGCCCCTTTCTTTTTACAATATATCTGCTTATTATTCTACCATATCAAATAAGGACAATGTAAAAAACCTGCTCATCTCAATAGTTAATTAAATGACAGGATAAGTCGCAGAGGAGTCATCCAGTATTTGATTAGCTCATGTGTTTACGCTAATGGCTTTCTTTTACTTTTGATCACTGATGATTTTTTTGACCGCCAATTTGCTAGAGATTAATACCATTGAAATACCGTTTCCGGGGTGAATTGAACTACCGGTAAAGTAGAGATTATCAATGTTCTCAGCTTTAACCTGGGGTCTAAAGTAATTAGTCTGGGTTAAAGTGTGGCTTAGCCCGAAGGCTGTTCCATAATGGGAATTAAAGTTGAGAAGTAAGTCAACTGGTGTTAAACAACTTTCGTAAACAATATTTTCTTCAATATCAGCTAAACCTTTAATCCTTCTGAGGGTTTTAATAACGTTTTTTCTCAGTGAGTAAATGGTTTTTCTGTCCCACTTGATATTCTTAAAATATAGATTAGGGACGCGTACGGTAACATTCAACGACTCTTTTCCTGGGGGAGCCATACCAGCATCGATTCTGCTGGGGCAGTAGATATAAAGCGAAGGCTTTTCAGGCAGTTTTCCTCGGAATGGGGCTTCAATATTCCGCTTAAAATCATCATTAAAGTATAAATTATGGACTAAAAGGTCTTCGTATTTCTTGTTTAAACCCAAATACATGATAAAAGCAGAACAGGAATATTTCATTTTTTTGAGCTTCTTTGCAGTGTATGCCCCTTTAGCCTGTTTAGTTTTAACCAATTTCTGCATAGCGTAAGGAAAATCGGCATTGCAGACCACTACAGCTCCCTTTGCTACCCCTTTGTCGGTCTTTAAGCCAATAGCTTTATTATCTTTAATTAAAATCTCCTCAACTCTGGTGCCTGTCTCAATTGTGCCGCCTAACCTGCTTATCAGTTTTTGCAGTGCCTTAACAAAAGAGTACATCCCTCCTTTAAGGTACCAAAGCCCATATAATTGCGATACAGTAGGCAGTAAGGTGTAAACATTAGAGCTCTGATAAGGTGAGATACCTATGTAAAGCGCTTGAAAACAGACGAACTGTTTCAGTTTTTCGTTTTTAATATACTTAGATATATAGTTATATGTCGTTGAAAAAGCCTTGATTTTTAAGGCCTCGATTAAGGTGGCAGGATTGAAAAAATCTCCAGTATCAGTGAAGGATTGATTCAAAAAGTTTTTATTGGCCAGCAGATACTTGCCATAGGCATCACCCAGGAATTTAAGATATCCCAGGCTGTCTTTCTTAGAGAACGATTCCAGTAAAGAAATAAACTCTGGAAAATCAGTAGAGAAATCATGCCTGCTGCCATCAGCGTAATTGACCCTATAGTAGGGATCCAGTTTTACAAACTGAAGGTAATCCCTGTAATCCTGGCCCGCCCAGGTGAATATCTCTTTAAAATCATTGGGCAGCATCAAAACAGATGCTGTTAAATCAAAGTGGTACCCGTTTGTTTTTATGTAGTTAATTCTACCGCCAACACTGGATTCTTTTTCAAAAATCTGCACCTCATATCCTTTACTCAACAGCCTGACAGCTGTGGTTAATCCCCCTATGCCGGCTCCGACAATTAAAGCCTTTCTCTTCAATATCTACTCCACTCCTTCTATCCCTATCTATTATATTATTATCATTTCAGGGTACGATATCCATTAATGTTATGAAGGCATGTTAAATACAGTTATACTTCCTACGTAGGTTCGTTGCAGGCAAGCACCGCCCTACTGCAATGCTGAGCCATCAGTTTTTAACTGAGTTATTTTATACCTGCATATTCTCCGTGCTATAATTTAAGAAAGATAATTTATCACGACTACAAGCTAAAGCTCGAGTGAGGAACACCACAATCATGCTCTGTATCAGCAGAATTAGTGGTTGAAAGAGGAGAAAGAGTATGGAAAAGAAAGTTATTTTAACCTCGGAAAGACTCTTGTTTTCAGAATGGCAAGAAGGCGACCAAGAAATTGCCAATGAGTTATGGGGAGATTTAGATGTTACCAGGCTGATCGATGCCCGAGGACAGCTGTCATCAGAGCAGGTCAGGCAAAGGCTGAGGCAGGAACTGAACTGTCTGCAACAACACGGTGTCCAGTACTGGCCGATCTACCTGTTAACAACAGGTGAGCATGTTGGCTGCTGTGGTTTAAGACCGTATGACCTTGATCGTGGAATATACGAGTTAGGTGTACATATTAAGAAAAAATTCTGGGGCCAGGGCCTGGCTTTTGAAGGCTGCTCAGCTGTAATTGAATATGCATTTAGTAAGCTAAACGTTAACAGCCTTTTTGCAGGTCATAATCCCAATAATAATGCCTCAAAAAAGTTATTAGAAAAATTAGGTTTTAGATTTACTCACAAAGAGCTGTATCCTCCCACCGGGTTGGAGCACCCTTCATACTTGCTGAAGAATGAAAATTAAATTAGACCTCAGCTGTCAGCTTGTGAGGCCTGGCATAACCAATTGAGATAATTATCTCTTTCCATTCTTTTTATCATAAACTGATTTTAAGCGGCGATAGCTTCCTTCTTTTCCAGAGAAAGGGCATACTTTTATACAGATACTGCAACCCAGCGTAGCATTAAACTGAGGAAAGCATTTGGTTCGGTCAATACAGGTTCGAGTTTGCCCAATACCAGGGATATTGTCAGCAGATACTTTTTTTTCTGAGTATATAGCCTTAACGGGACAGGCCCTTTCACACCTGCGACAGTTTTTACAAAATTTTTCAATCCAAACATGATCATAATTATCAGTGTATTCAAAAATCTTTTCCTCTAAAAAAATCGGAGCAATGCGTTGTCTCTGACCATACCACGGAGTAATTAGCAGACCATTATGGCCCTGCCAGCCCAAACCGGCTTTAGATGCTAAAGGAGTGGTATTAACCAGTCCTCCCAAGGGGTGGTTGGATTGACAGCGAACAGAGTGTTTTTCTCGCAGCCAGCGGGCTATATCATTGACAGCAAGCCCCAACTCCTTATATATTTTTAGCACCTCTGATCCTGCCTGTAGCTTAGGGGCATGGTCAATCTCAGCTTTATTCATTTCCTGAATACATACCAGCGCATGTTTAAACAGCACTGCCTTGCCTTTAAACACAAATTGCTCAGGTAACTCCGTAAAGCCAATTTTTACTCGCCAGTTCTGCCAGGCATAAGTGCACAGCGAATCCCATAGCCCAGGATTAGGATAGCTCTGAAGCAGAGGTGACGCTGCTGCTGTCAGGCAGCCCTTCTGCTCTAGCTCAGCTAGATACTGCTCCAAATCAGAAAAACACTCCTGGCGTCCTTTGCTTATTTTAACGATATGTTTGCCCATTATCCTGACCATACGGGGCATATTTCGTAAACCGACCGCCTTGAACTTATTGGACAGCCCTAATCGTTTCCCACCGTAGTTCTGCCTGTATTCTTCAGAGTCAAAATAGGCAAAGCCTTCCTGAGGAGAATCTGCATGATCTGTTACCACCTGTTCTCGATAATTAATCAGACGCTCGATATATTTGGCTTCATTTTTACCCAATGCCACGCCAGCCATAGCTCACTTCCCCCTTCTGTTTAATAGCTGAATACCCCTCTTTACGGTTAACAGTCACTAGTTTAATGCACATTCCAACCAGTTGGTATGGTAGATTTAAAAATTTTATGGCCTTATCAGTTGGAGGAAGGCTTTAACATTGTCTTTGAAATACTCTTCAGCATACTTAGCTTCCATAAAGGTCCAGATGATCATTGATCCTTTAATACAGCTGTTTAACAGTTTCGCTATAGCTGCTGCTGAGAGATCCCGCCGGATGCTGCCCTCCTGCTGGCCTTCTTCAATTAATGAAGCGATATAGGTAAGAATTTTTTCCTGACTAATCAAGTGATGCTCTCGCAGTTTTTTATCTCGCTTTAAGCCTTCTTGATAGAGCACAAAAAATGATTTGGCATCGATCTGAAGGGTGCTTAAGCTGGTAATGCGCTGTTTAATATCGGTAATAAAGTCTAATACCAGTTCTATCTTATCAAACACATTACCCCGGAAACTCTTAAACCTGTTAATATCATCATTAATATAGGCATGAAAATACTTATGCATTATCTCTCTTAATAATTCTTCCTTACTTTTAAAATGATAATAAAAGGCCCCTTTGGTTAAGCCGGTTCGTTTTATCAGTTCATTTAACGATACTTTCTCAAAGCCCTCTTCTAGAAATCCCTGAAAAGCAGTGTCCAAAATTCTCTCCTTGGTATCCATGGACCTACCCCCTTGCCCCATCTAATACCGACCAGTTGGTATTATAATATCACATACTCAGTTATCAGGCAATAGTGAAATTATTCCTACGTAGGAGGAGGATATCAATTGCCTGATGGAGATGGGGATATCACATTATAAACTTTCTGAGAATTAAAGTTGACAGAAAGAATAAAACTAATGTACTATCTATACATTGAATATTTGAAGTCAGGAGGTGAGAGGATTGAAGACAGCAATAGATTTCAGGCTGGTTAACTGGATTATAGACTTTTATAATACTGTTTCTAATAAGGCACATGATGTAGTGGCTTTAGGTAATTGTGCGCTTTTTAAATGTAAATATTTTACTTTAATGACAAATTATCACAATACTAAATTAAATACAGTTATCAGTCTGAATAATTTCAGCAATTTATACCGTTTAAAATTCCTCTTGCCTACCTTAAAGGTTGCACTGGTTTACTAGTGTAAAATCATCATTTTAAAATGTTGATAAACCCTGATACCGGCATTTGCATCGGTATCAGGGTTTTTGTGTTTTAAAAGAAAAGGAGTACTTCTATGAATATAAAAAAATATTTGGCAACTGCGATAATGGCAGCAAAATCCCAAACCAATGCCGGGATATTCTACTTGCTGCCCAATTACCTGCTGAAAGTAGTATATTTGCTGCCCCTGATTTTTTTGTGGAGAACATTAATGAATAGCGGTGTGGAAACTGGCATGACCCTACAGCAAATGCTGACTTACACCTATATGAGCACCTTGCTTGCAGGTTTATTAGTAATAAGAACACCGTTAGGCAACTGGATTTATGAAGGGTTGATTATAGGATTATACCAGCGCCCTCTCTCAATTTATGGCAATATTATTGCCCAAACTCTGGGAGTAAACGCTGTTACCCTGTTATTTTTCTCGCTGCCCATGGCTTTAGCTTCGCCGCTGTTTGGTATCTCCATAATCCCGGCAACCTGGTGGTTTTTACTCAGCTTGTTACTGTGTATATCACTGGGCATAGCCATAGATTTTATCTATGCCTGTTTGTTAATAAGACTGATAAATGGATCTTATCTCGTGTACCAAATCAGATATGCCATCTTTCTCTTATTTTCAGGCAGTGTTATCCCGTTTGCAGCACTCCCGTGGGGAATAGGCCGGATATTAATTTATCAGCCCTTTGGCAGTTTAGGTGGAGCCCCTCTGGGAATATACACCGACCTGAGCAACCCCTTTCAAACTATTTTAATCCAGGTAGGCTGGAATATCATAATCTGGTTTTTGGCAGTTATTTATCTTAAAAAATCACAGGAAAGGTTGGTCAGCCATGGAGGTTAAAAAAAATTTATTACTGCAAGTACTAAGATTATATGGTTTCTATGCCAAGTTAGATTTAATGTGGCTGCTCCGTGATGCCAAGTACGCTATTTTAGCCATTATAACTGATACTATATCGTCTCTGGCAGCTGTCAGCTCAGTTTTTTTGTTAGCTATGCGCTTCAATGGAGTTGGAGGCATGAATCAGTTTGAGGTGTTATTTATGTTGGGATATGTTACCTCAGTTTCAGGTTTTTTTGATTTGTTTTGCTCAATGAACAATGGACATATCAGTAGAAGAATTGGGCGTGGCCAGCTTGAACACTCATTTATTCAACCGCTGCCAATAAGTATTCAATTACTATGTGAAGGCTTCATCCCCTTTACCGGCAGCAGCCCTTTAATTTGTGGAATAGCAATTATGGCAGTGTCATTAGGAAGATTAGGTATTATTGTAACCTGGTGGTGGGTACTGAGCTTGATAGTCAGTTTGCTGCTAAGTTTATTTATTCTTTTATGCTTGTCATATTTAATTTCGAGCACTGCATTTTACGCCCCTGTGGCCTGTGAAGAGATATCAACACTGGTTATAAATGATTTGGGGTCGCTGATGAACTATCCGCTATTTGGCATGCCTAAGGCGATAGTATGGCCCTTAATAACAGTTTTACCATATGGATTGTTGGGCTGGTTTCCAAGCATGGCTCTGCTGGGCAGGCCTCCACTGTCACTGCCCTATATTTATCCGGCTGTCGTTGCCTTAGTGTTATTTGTTATTACCTATTATGTATTCAAGAAAGGATTTAATTACTATGTTAAGAGAGGCGCCAACAGATACAAAGACCTGGGATTTAGAAAATAACTGCATTATA
>JANQLZ010000079.1 GCA_028280325.1 Bacillota bacterium | reverse complement strand
TATCTACGAAGTAAACCTATTACTAAGATTAGTAGGCTTCAAGCACACTTTGTCATACGAAGAAATTTTCTCAAAGATATACTACTCGTATTATCTTTGCAGAAAATTTCTTCTATTCCTTGAGCTGGACATAATTCTGTGAGCCACGTTATGCCTGACTATTCTTCGTTTATTCACTTTTTCTACGCTGAATTTATAATGGTTTACAATGCTCCATTTTAATACGATCTTAGTTAATATCCACACGTGACGGCTTGGAAACCATCCCCTACATTGTCATTTCCAAAAACAACTGCACAACAACTGCCAAACTATTGCCCTACAATCGCCCCACAATTTCTAAACCTACTGCACACCGCTTGCTGCCAAGCAAGCCCATGAGTGAAACACTGGGCTTACGGTTCTTTTTGTTGCAAATCACATTTCTTCATATAGGTGAATTTTCCTAGTCAGCTAACATTCCAGTCAAAACAACAGCCAGACCATTGCCCTACAATCGCCCAACCATGGCCAAACAATGGTTCAGCTATCGTCAGACAATTGTTAAAGCAATCGTTCAAGCAATCGTTCAAGCAATCGTTCATGCTATTGTTTAAGCTATTGTTCAAGCTATCGCTCAATCCCGGCTGACAAGTCCTAAAGCATTCTGGTATCTGGTTAGGGTTTTTCTGGCGATTTTGCGGGCGTTGTCTGCTCCGAGTTTTAAGTATTCCAGCATTTCAGGGCTGTTCCTCAATTCATAATAGCGTTCTTGAATCGGCTTTAGAAATTCAATCACAGCTTCAGCAGTTTGGGTTTTAAGCTTTCCATATCCTGAATTTTCATATTCGGCTTCCAGCACCGATATGGGTTTGTTCGTGCAAAGTGATTGTATCTCCAGTAAATTGCTGACTCCTCGTTTATTTACCGGATCGTACTTGATCAAGTTTTCAGAGTCTGTTTTAGCCTTTTTAAATTTGGTCATAATTGCCTCTGGGGTATCTAACATATTTATTCTAGAAGCATCCACAGGATCACTTTTGCTCATCTTTCTACTGGGATCGCGTAAAGACATTATTTTTGCCCCGATTTTTGGTATCAATGGCTCTGGAACAACAAAAACCCCATCCTTAATCAGCTGATTAGCTCTGTTGGCAATGTTCCTGGCTAACTCAACATGCTGTTTTTGATCCTGACCAACAGGAACTACTTCTGCGTCATATAGTAAGATATCGGCAGCCATCAATACCGGGTAGGAAAACAGGCCGGCAGTAATCGACTGACTGCCTTTTTTACTGCTTTCAATTAGCTGTTTTTTGTCTTTAAATTGGGTCATGCGGCTCAACTCTCCAAAATAGCTGATACATTGAAGCAGCCAACTCAGCTCGCTGTGTTCAGAGACATGAGACTGCAGGAATAGATTAGCTTTGTGGGGGTCTATTCCAACTGCATAGTATAAAGCTGCTAAATCCAAAGTGCCTTCATGCAGGCTCCGGGCTGTTGGCATAACAGTGAGGGCGTGTAAATCTACAACGCAGTAAAAGCATTCATAGTCGTCCTGCATTTCAACAAACTGTTTCATTGCTCCAAGGTAATTGCCTATCGACAGATTGCCGGTAGGCTGAATACCTGAGAATACTCTTTTCATATTAATTCTCTCCTTTAAAAAATAAAAAAGCACCTAATCACGGGACGGAAAACCGCGGTGCCACCCGAATTCTGAGGCAAGCCCCAGCAACTCACAAAAATAACGGAAAACCGAATCAACTTTTCATTGATTAACTCCCAGGCCCATTCACTGTAGTTGCTGCCTTTTCACCGCCAGCAGCTCGCTTTTTTTTTACAGTTACTCTTCCTGATCATAGTATTGCCATATTCATTTATACCATTCTGCCATAAAAAATTAATTAAATCAAGAGCAGGAATTACGCTGCATTCATTGAAGTAACTGGAGACGAATTAAGGAGATAAATCATGAAACTAATTATTGTGAACACCAAAGCTGGTCGAGGCAAATGCAAACAGATCATGCCTAAGATTAAAGAATACTATAAGCATAAAAACCAGCAGCACATCATAGTAACTACAGAATGCCCTGGACATGCAACAGAATTAGCTATTGATGGCGTGAAGAAAGGAGCCACTGAAATTATAGCTGTCGGTGGAGATGGTACATTACTGGAAGTGATACAGGGAATATATGACGAAGATGTGATAATTGGTGCAGTGCCAGGAGGTACAGGAAATGACTTTGTGAGATCCCTGGGCTACTCTCTGGAAATTGATGAGTTTTTAACCCAGTTTGATAAAGCTGTAGTACGACCGGTTGATTTATGTATGGGCAAGGACAGAGTGTTCTTAACCCTCAGTGCAGTCGGATTTGTCACAGATGTGTTAACCCATGTTGAAAAAAATAGAAAGGGAATCATGAAGGGTTCATTAGCGTTTGCTAATGCTGTTTTTCAGTCAATCTTAAAACTAAAGCCCCGTGAATTGGAAATATGCGTAGATGGATGCTGGATGACCAGGAAGGCAGTGTTAATTGGCCTGGTAAACAGTCCATTTACAGGCGGTGGAATGAGATTTGCACCAGATGCAAAAATAGATGACGGAGTGCTATATATTTTTATTGTCAAGGAGATTTCAAAGCTGGAACTGCTTAGAGTTTTTCCAAGGGTTTACAAGGGAACCCATACCTCTCATCCCTCTGTTGAGATCTTAAAATGTAAGGAGGTAAAGATTAAAAGTAAAACACCACTGTTCAAAAATTATGACGGTACAGTTATGGGGACTACCCCCATTGACGTAAAAATTGCCAAACAAAAACTAAATGTATTAGCCTTACCTCGGCAAAATTATTAATTGGAGGTGCTCAAATGCCAGAATTTAAAGCTAATAAGTATTATACCTACAAAGAAATTGAAGGATTACTAGTTCAATGGCAACAAGAATACCCTCACGAATTTAGTTATGAGATAATCGGTAAAAGTTATCAAAAACGTGATATCTGGGCTGCGACCCTAACCGCAAAAACTGAGCAAAAGGCTTCTGAAAAACCGGCCTACTACATCGATGCCAATCATCATGCCGGGGAGGTTACCGGTAGCTCAGTAGCTTTATATACTATAGATTATTTATTAAAAAAATATCGGGCAGGTGATCTGCGGGTTAAGCGATTGTTAGCAGACTATACTTTTTACATAATTCCTCGTATTGCTGTTGACGGCTCTGAGAAGTACCTGACTACCCCCTTTATGTTAAGGAGTAGTGTCCGAGAGTATTCTCCGCACCTTACAACAGGCACTGTAATGAAAGATATTGATGGAGATGGGCGAATATTGCAAATGCGACTTCGCTCTAATACCGGTAAATTTAAAAAAAGTGAGTCTGATCCCCGTCTAATGATCAGAAGACAGCCAGATGAAGTCATCGGAGAATTTTACGATGTTCTGATTGAAGGCGAGATTGAAGATTATGATGGTGTAGAACTGAAAGATCATCGAACGCTATGGGGGTTAGACTTTAACAGAAACTACCCCATGAACTGGCAGCCTGAGAACAGGCAAAAAGGAGCTGGCCCATACCCGCTTAGCGAGTCCGAAACCCGGGCAGTAGCAGAGTTTATAATTAGCCATAAAAACATAGCTGGCATAATGTCTTATCATACAACAGGGGGAATAATTCTCCGCCCTTATTGCACCGCTGCTGATGATCAGATTCCGGCGACCGACCTTAAAAGCTTTAAACTACTGGGCGAAATTGGTGAGAAGCAAACCGGTTACCCCTGCTGGTCCATTTATGAAAAGTTTACTGTAGACAAAGGCCGGCCTTCAGTCGGCAGTTTTATGGATTTTATCTATGACTACCTGGGAATAGTCTCATTTGCAACTGAATTATGGGATCTGCGCGGCAGAGCTGGTTTAGACAAACTTGATCTGCAAAAAAGGTTAGAGCAGACCATTGTTGAAGAAGAACAGGATAGTTTAGCATTGTTAAAATACAGCGACGAGGAATTTGCAGGGAGTCTTTTTGTCGACTGGTACGAGTTTGAGCATCCTCAGCTGGGGCTGGTCGAAATTGGGGGCTGGCAGACCAAGTTTGGCAGGCAAAATCCACCTTCAAGCCTGCTTGAAGAGGAATGTTGTAAAAACATGTTGTTCACCTTGTCCCATGCCGAAGCAATGCCCCGGCTCAAATGGCTGAATACTACAGTTGACCGGATTGGTGAGAACATGTACCAGGTTAGAATTGAATATGTCAATGCCGGACATCTAAACAGCGCTGGCAGTGAGCAGGCTGTAAAAAACAAGATTGCCAGCAGGATAAAAGTTGGCATAGGCAGAGATGTGAAGCTGATCAGTGGAAAGTATGAATATGAACAGGAAGCACTGGCTGGTTATCATAAAGACCGGGCTGAGTGGGTAATCGAAGCTGAGCAGGGAGACAAGCTGAATATCTATGTCAAATCTGAGCGTGCCGGAATATTAAAGCAAGTGCTAATCATTAATAAGTAGTTGTCTGACAGCAGCAGTGCTTAATCAAAGTTACACTTCTATAATACGTTTAGCCTGGCAAAACTGCACCACAACTGCCAATTGCACAGTTTGCTTCAGGGTAGTGAAGTGTTTGCATCAAAAATGCGATTGGTTCCAAAAAATCTAGGAGGTTATTAAATTGACTAAAATAAAGTTTGATCCGTCAAAGTACTATAAGTATGATGAAATGGTAACCCTGTTGAAACAGTGGCATGATCAGTATCCCGACCTGACCAAACTGTACTCCATTGGAAAAACTTATGAAGGCAGAGAGATGTACTTAATGGAAATCACTAATCAGCAAACCGGGGCCAGCGACGATAAGCCGGGTTATTATATTGATGGTAATTTTCATGCTGGTGAAGTTACTGGCTGTGCTGTAGCCATGTATACGATAAACCATATGCTTAATAAATACGGAACTGACACTGATATGACTTACATTATTGATAACTTTGTTGTTTATATCCTGCCGCGAGTCAGCTGTGATGGTGCGGAAATGTACTTGACAACACCGATGATGCTGCGAAGCAGTACCAGGCCCTATCCTTTTGCTGAAAAGCAGCCAGGGCTTCATATTGAGGATATCAATGGTGATAACTACATTACTCAAATGCGGATTGCTGACCCCAATGGCAGCTGGAAGATTTCAGAAAAGGACGAACGCCTGATGGTGCCACGCCAGCCTGATGATATTGAAGGAGATTTTTTCCGTTTATATGATGAAGGAAGTATCGAGAAATTCGATGGCTTTGAGATAAAAAAAGCAACATATTATGGTTTAGACATTAATCGCAACAGTCCTGTCAACTGGAAACCTGAACATGTGCAGAAAGGAGCCGGCCCTTATCCTTTTAGCGAGCCGGAGACTCGTAATGTAGGAGATTTTATTTTGGCGCATCGCAACATAGCGGGGTTGATGTCTTATCATACTACCTCAGGGGTGCATCTGCGACCCAGCGCTCAAATCCCAGACAGTAAAATGAACAAACTCGATGTTAAGATGTTTAAAGACATCGGTGAACGCGGCAAAGAGTTCAGCGGCTATCCTCATATAAATACAGTTGAGGGTTTTGTATCTAAGCCCCAGACCGGTATATTCATGGACTGGGCTTATGAGGTTGAGGGGATCTTATCCTGGTCCACAGAGCTATGGGATTTATTGCAGAGAGCTGGTATTGAGATAAAGAGTTTTAAGGAGCATTTTAAAAACAGAACGGTAAGATTCAATGAAGCTGAAGGCCTGAAACTGTTAGAATGGAATGACAAGGAGCTTGATGGAGAGGCGTTTATACCTTGGAAAAAATACGATCATCCTCAACTGGGGGAAGTAGAAATTGGTGGATTTAAAATGAAGTTCTTCCGACAGAATCCTCCAGAAAAATTCCTGGAAGAAGAGTGCCAAAAGAATATGGAGTTTACCTTTGTCGGGATCAAGGCCCTACCGAAACTGGTGGTCAGTAAAGCAGATTGCCAAAAGGTGGGCACATCCCTCTACAAGGTTACTGCTGTAATTGAAAACATTGGTTATCAACCCACATCGGGCACAAACCTTGCTCAGGAAATCTCTAAGATCTCCACGGTTAAAGTAGAACTGGAAATGCCTGAAAAGGCCCAGGTTGTCATTGGCAAGAACGAACAGGATCTGGGGCATATGGAAGGCTGGAGTAAAAAACGGATAGAGTGGGTTGTCAAGGCAGAACAGGGAACTGAAATTGCCATTTGTGCCAATTCAGACCGAGCCGGAAAAGTGAAATCAGTATTAAATCTAGAATAAGATTAATTGACTATAATAGCATTTTCAGTAAAGAAAATGACTGCTTTTTGAAGGCTGTTGAAAATAATCCGTTACCTTAAAGTAAACATAAATAACCCAGAGAGAGGACTTTTTCAAATCCTCGGACCCTTGCTATATGCCTGGGTCCTTTTTGTATCTTTACATCAGCAAAGCCGAGGCCAGGGTTTGACTGTCATCAAAGCTGTGTAAAACACAGGTATTAAGGAGTTAAAGTTCAAAAAACTATGCCTTAAAGGTCAAAGATTTGATATAATTATTAGTAATATCTATTACAATTTGAGGGAAAAAAGATAATGTTCAATTTTAAACTATCTCATTATAAAGGATATACATACATAGAACTGCTCGGTGTAATTGCAATTATAGCTTTGGTAATTACTCCTATGCTGTTCATGATGGATAGTGTATTGGACAAATCACTGAGGTCACATACCTTCAATGAAGCTAACAGTGTCTGTATCAGCATCATGGACAGAGCACGCTTTGATATTAAGCTGGCAGGAAAAGAGGCAGTGAGATCGGGGGCTGTCAGTACTGATGATTATACATATTACAACATACCTGAAAACTATCAGGTAAGCTTAAATATCGCAAAGGTATCTGGATCAGCTAATCTGATGTCTGTGGATATTTCTTTGTCGACAGGTTCAATCAGCCTGGATATGAAATCGTTGGTGTATTATGAGTAAAAGAGGATTCACTTATGTCGAGCTGTTGGCGGTGTTGATTATCGTGATGTTAGTGGTATCGTTAGTCAGCGATAATTTTACTCAAGGACTGAAAATGTGGATTACAGCCAGCAAAGTTTCAGAAATGAGACAGTACCTACGGTACAATATGCAGACTTTATGTGATGGAATCAGATTTGCAACCAAAGTTAATAATGTAATCAGTTCTTCCTCTACGCCAATTGTGGACGAGGTTGCCTTTAACAACAGCACGAATAATCAGCTTGAAGTTACTACAACGGATGATACTGTCACTAAATATGAAATTACATCAGAAAACATACTGCTGTCCAACTCTCAATCTTTAGGTGGGCCGATTGCTGAAATCACTATCAGAAGAGTTAAAATTTACAGTTTTGGTTCTTTATACGAGGTTACTTTAGCAACTGAGGCCTTAGAATTCGAGACTGTGCCAGCGATGGAGTTAAAACAGCTAGTTTATGCTCCCAATGTCAGTGTGTCGGCCCCTGACGACGATGATAATGACGATGATGACGATGATGATGAAGAGGATGACGACGATTGAAATATAATAGGAATGGCAGCGTAATGCTGTGGGTTATTATTGCATTATTTGTTCTGTCGATGATGTTGGTAGTTTATGCTCGAATTGTTAACATAGATTACAATATCTCACTAAGCGTGTTTAGACAGCAATCTGCCAACCAACATGCCTTTGCCGGGCTGGCTGTGGTAAGAGATTATTATGAGTCAAATCCGAGTCAGTTGGAAAGCGCTTACTTAACTATGGTTAACAATGATATCAAAACCCTGTACCCTTCAGGGGTGCTGACCAGTAAGAGCAGTTTGCTTGATAAATATGAGGTGGACAAGTTATACCTGAAAAAAGATAATGCAGGGGATTTATACATATATGCCGAAGCTAAGTACCGAAGTGCTACAGCAGTAATAAGAGTTAAAATAACTGATGCTGACAAAGGTTTATACGGTGATATTGAAAAAGTAAGTTAGTAAAATATTAGAAATAGGGGATAACATGAAACTGAATAAGCTACTTAAAGTTCCTAATGTTTCTTTAAATATTTTGAGACGCAAAGTAAAAAAGAAAAATAAAAGAGTTCCAAAAAACATTGTTGCTGTTGATATTGGAACTTTTGCCTTAAAAATTGTGGAGATGCAGTTAGGAAATCCAAAAGAGATTAAAAAAGTAATATATTATCCATGGCCAGAACCAGTTGCAAATACAGATGTGCTGGAAGTAATAAAAAACCCTAGTTTCTATAAAGAGATTGTATATTTATTAGATTCAAATAATATCTCCTGCAAAGATTATTATGTTTTGGCAGCCAGTAACAGAATTGTTATGCGACCCATTATCCTGCCACCCAATTTGCCTCAATCTGAAATAAAGCAGCTGTTATCATTACAAATTGTAGATCAAATACCTTATAACGAAGATGAAGTGTATTATGATTACTCCATCATTAAAAGGGATGATCAGGAGACGGTGATACATGTTTTTGCTTCAGAAAGGGGATATATTGATGAGATTGTAGGCTTATTCACGTCGCTCAAGAAAAAAATTCATTGCATTAATGTTGCTCCAGTTGTCATCTACAATGCTGTTATCAATAACTATCAGTTGCAGTTAAGTAATACTGAAATCTTTGTCACTATCAATATTGGAGCGACGGCAACTGAACTAAGCATTTTCAAAAATACCGAATTATTGTTATTCAGAACTATTCCTATTGGTGGAAATAGATTTACCACTGCCTTTGGACAGGATAAAGACAGTACCTTGCAGGAAGCTGAGTACAACAAATGTGAGTATGGCTTACATAAAGCAGTAGAAATGCAAACAGTATTAGGTACTCAAAATGAGCTTTTTGAACATCTTTGGAGATCAATTCAATATGTAATTTCAAGGAATAAAAGCTATACCTTAAAAAAGGTTTTTTTGTCAGGGGGCTCAGCTCATCTCAAAGGCTTCAGTCACAAATTTAGCAGATATATGGAAATCCAGATGCATATTCCCGGAGGAAAGAGAGCTTTCGAGGTAATAGTCTTAAATCCTTTTGAAGGGCTCCAACTGGCCAGAGACATTGATATTTCCTGTTTTCAAGAGGTAGCTGCCAGTTTTGCTTCTGTTATTGGCCTGGCTCATGGAGGTGTTTAAGATCGAAACTATAAATCTACTGCCTGCAAAATACAAAACCTTAAATGCCAAAAAAATTATTATTGCTATTATTATTGTTTTATTTTTACTTGCTTTTGGTTATATTGTCGACCTGGTTTATGATGCCAGTGTTAAAAAAGAAGCTTTAAACAACGATTTACAAATAATAAATGCAGAAATATCAGAGCTAAATCAACTGATGATCTTGCAGGAAAAGCTTTACACCATTAAGTCGGAGGCTTCAGCACTGAAGACAGAATATCAAGATGGCCGGATATATGAGAGTCAGATCTTAAAAATTATTGAAACCATTATCCCCAGAGAGATGCATATCACTTCAATTAACATAGATCAGCAAGGTCAAGTACAGTTAAATGGGTGTTTGGCAAGCAGCTATAATGTCGTTGTGGAGCTGATGAAAAATATTAAAGATATTTACATAATTGAAAATCTGGAACTATCCTCTATTGTCAAGGAAAAAACTGCTGAAAGTGAACTGGTTATATCATCATTCCCGGACAGGGGCGATGAGTATGTTCAAATAGGGGATATTACAACTACAGACTTTTTTATGGATACTTACGCCTTCTCTTTATCATTCAGGGTTATCTCTGAAGGGCACAGTAAACAGGAAGAGTAATTAGGGGTTAGATTATGAAAAGAAAGATTTTAAAGATGATTATCCCCTTAGTTTTAGTTCTGTTAATGCTCTCAGTATTAGGTAGTCTGTATCTTTTTGTTTATTTGCCGCTAAAAAAAGACTGCGATGAGTTGCAAGCAAAAATTGATGCTGAGACGGATTTTTTGCAGAGGTTGAGGGTAATAGAAAGCAATCAAAAGCTGTATGAAGCAGAGTTGTTTGAGTACAAAAAGATTATTGGCAAGTATAATCTCTATTATGAAGAATATGGCTCTTACCCGAAACTGATAATGTTGCTCGCTGATGTTGAACGGAGAGTGGGAGCTGAGCTGATAAGTCTGAACAGAGTGGAAAATGATATTCAGCTAATTATTAATACCAATTACAAATCATTAAAGGATTTCTTAGTAGAGCTGGAGAGCATTGAGTTTTTCTACAACTGCAGCAGTTTAAATATTGCCCGTATCGATGGGAATCAATTTACCATTAATGAGATTAGCGTTGATTCAGAATGGAAAAATGACATGTTAGTAGAATTGACAGCTACATTTTCCAAAGATCTGGAATTTGACATGGCCATTAAAGAAAATGAAATAAAAAAGCTGCTCGAAGACTTAGGCTTTGAGAATGCGGTGATAATCGATGAATAATCGGGGATTTTCATATTTTGAGTTGTTGCTGGTTCTGGCCTTGATTATTATAGTATCGAGTATGGTTACGGTCAGTAGTACCTGGCTAATTACTGAAAAAAATACGGCTGTTGTGGCCAAGCAAATTTCCGCACATCTCAATTATATTCAACAAAAAGCTATTGAAGAAAGCAGAACTTGGGTGATAGAATTTGTTGACACAGATAACCGTGACGAATATTTTATCTATCCGTTAGGGGAGCAGAACAACCCCAGAGACCGGGTTGTTATCTCAGAAAAGCAGGTTTTCTGGGGTGATAAATCTGGTAACTATCTGCCGGATATGACTATAAAGTTTAATGCTTATGGAGCCCCTGTCGCAAAAAACTATGTCATTGGTTTAAACAATCAGGATAATGAACTATATGTTACGATAGCTACAGTTACAGGCACTACCAAAATAACTGATAGTATTAAATGATTTACTGATATTTGCATCACTGTGGTGGAGGAATATTAATGAGATTTCAGACGGCAACCTCAAAACCCGATATTTATTTACTGCTAGGGTCTCCTATTGAATTTACGCTTTCTCCCTTAATTCACAATAGTGTTTTCCAACATGAGCAGCTCAATGCCCTTTATTTTGCTCAGCCTGTCACCCCTGAAAACTTCGGACAGGCTGTCGTCAGCATGCAAAAGCTAAATTGGTGTGGGGCTAATATTACAATTCCTTACAAGCAAACGGTATTAAAATACCTGGATGAGATTGATGAAACTGCCCAAAAGGCTGGGGCTGTCAATACAATTGTCAATAAAGGTCGATTAATAGGTTATAATACGGATGTATTGGGATTTAAAAGGTCGTTGCCCGATGACCTTAACCGAGATCGTAGTGCTGTTTGCCTGGGGGCCGGCGGAGCTGCTTTGGCAGTAGTAGTAGCTCTGGCAGATTTGGGTTTTAGCAAGATAAATATTATAAATCGTTCGTATCAAAATACAGTCAGCCTGATAAAAAAGATAAGCCCATACTACCCAAAGTTAGAATTGAACGGCTGGAAATGGCAGGAATTGACGCCAGACTGTCTAAAAAACAGGGAGCTGGTAGTCAATTGTACGCCGGCAGATTTTGCTCTGCCGGATTTTGTGCACAACGATGCCATGTTTCAGGAAACCCGAATCGTTTATGATTTGCGATATGGTCTTAAATCTAATAAATTATTGAAAAAAGCCCAACTCAATCAGGTTGAACAGGTTTTTGATGGCTTAGAAATGTTGATCTGGCAGGCAGCATATTCTCAAAAGATATGGCGGGGAAGGCTGCCGGATATTGCCTTAATCAAAGAGGCCTTAAAACAATGGGGGTAGCACTGATCGGCTTTATGGGCTGCGGTAAAACCACGGTGGGGCAAACTGTAGGGATTGAACTGGGGTGGCAATTCTGGGATACAGATATCTTGATTGAGCAAATGTACGGTCCCATTTCCAGGATATTTGAGACTGAGGGCGAAAAGAGATTTCGAGAGATTGAGTCGTCAGTAATTACCCGATTGAAGATAATTCCTGAGACTATAATCTCAACTGGCGGGGGTGCTGTTATCCGTCCCGAGAATATGCAATATCTAAAAAATTTTTGTCAAACTATCTGGCTTAAAAGAAACATTACTGATATTCTCAAACGACCAGGCCCTGATCCTGACCGACCACTCTGGATTGCTGATAATCAAAAAATGACAGAGCTGTACTTAAAGCGCAGTGTGCTTTATCAAAAATACGCTGACATCATCATTGAGAACAAAAACTTGAGGCAAACTATCGATCTGGTCAGGAACTATGCTATTGATAGCCTCAGACTAAAGTGAGAAAAGGTGGATATTGTGAGTAAAATACTGATTTTAAATGGCCCTAACCTAAATCTGCTCGGCTCCAGGGAGGTGGACATTTATGGTTCTCAGACCTGGGGTGATATCATGGCAGGACTAACGGAGTTAGCCGCAGATCATGGTATTAAGTTAGCTTATGAACAATCCAATCATGAGGGAGTGCTTATCGATGTAATTCAGGCAGCAGCAGGTAATATTGATTGCATCATATTTAATCCTGGGGCCTTTACCCACTACAGCTTAGCCATCAGAGATGCCATTGCTGCTATAAGTACCCCGGTGATTGAGGTCCATATGAGTAATATCCATAGCCGGGAGGAGTTTAGAAGCAGGTCTGTCATTGCTGCAGTCTGTTATGGCCAAATATCAGGTTTTATGTCTGACAGTTATTTATTGGCTTTGCAGGCAGGAATCAATATAGTTAAGTCAAATAATAAACACAAATCGGGGGTGTAATAGTGTATACAATAGGAAACCGTATTAATAAACTTCGCCAGCTGATGCAGGAGCGTCAATTGCCGGCAGTCTTAATTGTTCGACCTCAGAATCGCTACTATCTGAGTGGTTTTACCGGGTCAAATGCCTTTTTAGTAATCACGGATAAAAGTGCAAAACTGATAACAGATTTTAGATACACGGAGCAGGCAGCCAAGCAATGCCCAGATTATCAGGTAATGTTGTATAAAAGGACAGATTTATATGAAATTATTGATAATATTTTAACGGATGACGAGGTCAGATCACTGGGTTTTGATAAAAAATTCACTACCTATGCTACATATTTGGAGATGAAGGAAAAGCTTAATGCTGAGACTGTGCCTTTTGATAATTTAGTTGAAAAAATCAGAATATTGAAAGACCCGGAAGAAATTGAGTTGATGCAAAAGGCTCAGACAATTTCTGAAACTGCATTCGCTGAGGTGCTGCCAATGATTAAACCTGGCCTTCGAGAAGTTGATATAGCAATCGAGCTGGAGTACAGAATAAAAAAACTGGGAGCATCCCGACTGGCATTTCCTACAATAGCAGCATCAGGTCAACGCTCATCGTTGCCTCATGGCCGGGCGTCCGATAAGGTTGTTGAGTACGGTGATTTTATCACCTTTGACTTTGGATCTTACTATCAAGGTTACTGCAGTGATATGACCCGGACAATTGTCGTTGGAGAAGCCAGCGAAAAGCAAAAGAAAATATACAATATCGTTTTAAAAGCACAGTTGGAGTCCTTGGAAGCCTGTAAACCTGGAGCGTCAGGTAAATATGTAGACGAGGTAGCTCGCACCATTATTGACGCTGCCGGCTAC
The DNA here is from genome assembly GCA_028280325.1 of Bacillota bacterium. GTDB lineage: Bacteria > Bacillota > UBA994 > PWPR01 > PWPR01. Next base: position 15,361 of record JANQLZ010000079.1, on the reverse strand, counting down.
GGTGAAAATTTTGGCCATGGACTGGGACATGGTGTCGGCAAAATGGTACACGAAGCGCCTTCACTCAGTACCAGAAGCGAAGATATTTTGCAGCCTGGTCACGTAGTGACTGTCGAACCGGGGATTTATATTCCGGGATGGGGCGGCGTGCGTATTGAAGACATGGTGTTGATTACTGAAAATGGCTATCATAATTTCAATAAGTACAGCAAAGAACTGATGATTATTGACTAGGAGGATTAAGGATGATATCAACAAGCGATTTTAAAACTGGCTTAACAATCAAGCTGGAAGGTAATGCATTTCAAATCATCGACTTTCAGCATGTCAAGCCAGGTAAAGGAGCAGCTTTTGTTAGAGCTAAAATAAGGAATGTTAAAACCGGGCAGGTACTGGAAAAAACATTCAGAGCAGGTGAAAAAATTGCCAGGGCCCGCATCGACAGAAAGAAAATGGAATACCTCTACAATGATGGTGAATTTTATAATTTTATGGACAGTGAAACATTTGAACAGATAGCCATTGGTAAAGATGATCTGGTCCATGCTATTTCGTATCTAAAAGAAAATATGGAGGTTCAGATTAAGTTCTATGAGGGTGAAGTTATTGGCGTAGATCTTCCTATAACTGTAGACCTGGCCATCACAGAAACATCGCCGGATGTCCGTGGGGATACGGCCAGCGGTGGAGGTAAACCTGCTGTGTTGGAAACCGGAGCAGCTATAACTGTGCCTTTCTTTGTTAAGATTGGTGACATTGTCCGGGTAAATACCTCGACAGGCGAATACCTAACGCGAGTTTAGTCAGGATGAGTGGAATGAAAGGCCTGGTTTTAGTTTACACCGGCAATGGAAAAGGCAAAACTACTGCTGCTTTAGGATTGGGGCTGAGGGCCGTTGGCCAGGGACTGAATGTTTTCATGGTTCAATTCATGAAGGGGCAGGGAGAAACAGGGGAGCTGACTGCTGTTCAGAGTTTGGATAACTTCACCATCGAACAGGCTGGCCGGCAAAATTTTGTAAATCAGGCTGCTCCAGATCCAATGGATTTGCAGGCTGCCGAAGCTGGTCTGACAAGGGCCAAAGAAATGGCGTACAGTGAGCAGTATCAGCTTTTAATCCTCGATGAAATAAATGTAGCCATGAACTATGGCTTAATTGCCATCGAAGAAGTAATTGACTTATTGCAGAACAGACCTCAGGGTTTGCATGTAGTAATGACCGGGAGAGGGTTCCCCGAAGAGTTAAGCAATTATGTGGATATGATCAGTGAGGTATGTGAAGTAAAACACCACTATAACAGTGGTATATCAGCGACCAAAGGAATTGAATTTTAGGGAGAGATTGTTAATGATTAAAAAGAACCTGCTGGAAAAACTACAGGTTTTACAAAAACTGAATGCCATATCCGGGCAGGAACAACCAGTAGTGAAGTTATTGGTAAATGAAATAAGTTCGTTAGTAGACGAGTTAAGGATAGACAATCTGGGCAATTTAATTGCCTTAAAAAAGGGTCTGGGAAGCGGTCCTTCATTAATGGTTGCTGCGCATACTGATGAGATTGGTTTAATAGTTAAGAGCATTGATGAGGGTGGCTTTGTACGATTCAACAAGATTGGTGGTATGATTGATGCCTTAATGCCTGGACGCAAAGTCAATGTCAATGGTCATCTGGGAATAATCGGTGTTAAAGCCGGGCATGTGCAAACACCTGAGGAGCGTAACTCGGTAGTAAGCTACAAAAAAATGTACATCGATGTTGGGGCTGCCAGTAAGGCAGAGGTGTTGGAAATGGGCATCAACATTGGCGATCCAATCACTAATATGAGTGAGATTAGTTTTTTTACTAATAGAGATAAACTTTGCGGCAAGGCTTTAGATAACCGTTTAGGATGTGCAATTCTCTGGCAAATGCTGGATGATTTAAAGACTGAAAAGCTGGCTGGTGATTTTTATGCGGTGTTTTCTTCACAGGAAGAGGTCGGACTGAGGGGGGCCAAGGTTGCTACATTTGGCGTTAATCCTGATATTGCCATAGCCCTGGATACGGTTCCTGCCGGTGACACCCCGGAAATAGATACCGAAGTTGAGCTGAATATTTATTTAGGACAAGGTCCTGTGGTGCCGCTGACCAGTGGCGGCGGGGTGCGCGGCAATCTGCTTCATCCGGGCATGAAGAAAATGTTGTTGGAAACCGCAGCTAAACACGATATCCCGGTACAGGCAGCGCTGTTCTTAGGTGGAACATCGGACATATCTTCGATGCACCTTGAACGTGACGGCATTCTTTCCGGAGCAGTAACCATTCCGCGTCGCTATTCCCATTCGGCAGTGGAGATGATGGATATCAATGATGCTATCAACGGCTATAAATTATTAATGGCTGTGGCTCGAGAGCTGGAGCAGCATAAAAATATCAGTTTCTTGGATTAATCAGCAATTTTATAATCATGGGCCCCGATTCTGGCATAGCCTGGATCGGGGCTTTAGATTTTAGGATTTATTTGCAATATCCTCCACGGAGCACCCAATTAGCTTAGCAGTTGCAAAAAGAAAATAAAGCATAGCCATAATCGAGATTATTACCATTGGCAAAATGATTACCAGCGCAGAAATCAGATTCAATCGGCCGAGCTCTTTTAAGAATTGAATACTATGGGGGGGACTCTGCAAGATTACAAAGGCTAATGCAAAGTCAACAACAGCACTGAGAGCAAATGCCACCACAAAAAATAGATTCATCCTGGCAATTATTTTATTAAACTGGGGATGAAGAGCTTTGTGGTTCAGCTCATTTTCAATAAACTCCAAATTAACACTTTTGTTATTGATGATCATGGCAGTTACAATAGAATTATCTGTTTTTGCACTCAATAGAAATGAAATCGCCAATAATACCGGCGGTATCGACTCTTTAATTGCAAACATCAAAGTGTTTGCTTTTAAAAAACCGAAAACACCTGTCAATATGATGCCTGTAAATACGATATTTATCAGGCCAATTACTGCAAAAAGATCCATTTTACCTTTTTTAACAAACTTGTACAGGCCAATGCTCAATGGTATTGAAAGAGCTATGAGTAATGCCAGTTCCCGTCCCAGCAAATCTTCCCGGGAGAATCTCGTCATAATCAGATATGGTATTAATATTGTTACCAATATCAGAATTAGCGGGTTGTTTAATCTGGTCCTCTCTTGTTTGTTTTTTTTCCACGTTGATATCAGATTAACAGATTTTTTCATTTTATAACCTCCTGAAGCAGCTCACCGAGACCTAAAGTGGAGTAAGCTTTATCGTGCCATATAACCCTATTAAGCCGAGAATAGCAAATATTATCTGATAAGACCATTGCTGTGAAGCTATATTAGTTTTTCTGGCGTCTTTTTCGAGTATGAGCCAGCCAGCAATGCCGTCTACCAGGGTTTTAAAAGCAAAGGACAGCCAAAAGTAGGAGTATACATTATGTTGAACTGCAACAAATATTAACACACATGAATAGAGATGAACAAATAAAGTGGAAATCCTTTCAACAGTTGCGACAGGGATCAACAGTAAGTTGTTTTTGGTAACTGCAAGTCTATCGTCAGGTTCTGCTGTATATTTGCTCCCGATTAAATATAGCAGGTATGATAAGCCCATATACAAGGCTTCAACCGCCCCAAAGCCGATCCCGAAACTAAGGATATCAGGCCATTCGGCCTGATTAAGCACCGGAATAAAATAAACAAAAGCCAAGACCAAACCGCACTCAAATATCCCGGTAAGAATTCCGATGTAAGACCAGGAAACTACTTTAGACAGGGCATTGCCGAGTTTAGCTTTTAACATTTTAAATATCTTTTTGTTCATATGGCCTGCCCAGATAAGTTTTAGAAAATACGATATTATCCATGACAATGCGCCCAGTAAAAATATCCCGACTGACATATCCTTAACTACAATATATATCATGGAGATGACTACGACTGCGACCATACCTATAACAGAGATATAAAACACCGGATAAATTTTTTTCACTTTTCAAATCTCCTTTACCAATATAGCTAAACTTACTGACTCAAAACCACTGGTTATAGGGGTTTTTGTTGAAACCGCTAAGTGCTGTGGTCATTAAGTTATTCAGTATATTTTTTTTTCCCAAAAATACAGAATGATTTTATATAAAATGAAAACAAGCAGAGTAGCCAGATATGCTTTACCAAATGCACTCAGCAAATAATTAAAGTCTCTGAACTGCCTGAAATAGAGTAAGGCAACAACTGCCAGCCCTGATATGAAAGGAACTATAAAGACAAAATACAGCTGCTCTTTTTTGCTCATTGAAACAGGGTAGGCCACTGGAACTCCTTTGGCAGCCAGAGTAAAAAAACGAGCCAGGGAGGCAATAAGCCAAACAGCAAATACATCAATAGTACTTAAAAGGGTTTCATTCAGATAAAACCACCGATACAGTAGCAATGCCAAAATACCAAACCAAAATATTGTATAACCAACACTCTTTGCTGAATCAACATCTATATTTACTCTTTCATCGTTTTTCATTATCATTCTCCTCCAGCCAAAACAATTGATTGATAGATTTACTTAAGACCTGAGATAACCGCAGGCACAACATAATAGTGGGATTGTATTTCCCCTTCTCAATAAGGCCGATTGTCTGTCTGGTTATTCCGACCATATCAGCCAGCTGCTCTTGAGTCAGCTTTGCTTCTATACGACTTTGACGGACGCTATTCCTTACTATTTGAATCACCTCAGTCACATCTTAAATGCAATATATATATTGCATCACTAATGTAATATATATGTTGCATTCTGTCAAGTGCAAACAAACTACATTATTTGCACAACTCCTTACATCATGCAGGAAACAGTGCGACAATCTGGAATAATTAACACAGCACTCTAAGCCCTGATGAAACAGCTTCAATGTAATTTAAAGTGTGTTTCCAGCCTGACATGAAAAAAGCCAAACTGATATATGACTCAAAAGAATTCTTTTCATGAGGTAACACTATAAGAATAGGAGGTTAATAATTGAGTTCGAAAGAGTATATTTACTATTTAGTAATCAATGGCTTTCTGATTGCATGTGGAGTATTATGCCAGTATTATGATCCAGTAAAATTCTTTAAGTTTATGGGATATGAAACAGATATTAATTTAAAAAATACAGATTGGATAAAAGACAAGATTAAGTTGTTTGGCAAATTGATGATATTAGTAAATATTATTTTTACTATTGTAGTCACCAGGAATTTTTTTGGTTGAAGAAAACTGATTACCTGTGCCATAAGCTAAATCAATAGTGAAAGCTTTGTCAAACTCTTATCCTGCTTTTATATACAGTAACTGAAACGAGGACAGACAGATGCAAAAGATGGAGAGTAGACAGAAGCAATATTTTAAATCAAATTTCTTTTATGGATGGGTAATGGTAGTAGTTGCTGCTGTCATTATGTTTTTTTCCGGGCCGGGTCAGACATTTTCCGTATCTATGTTTATCAATTCGTATATCGAAGAATTTGGCTGGAGCAGGTCTTTAGTTTCAAGCATGTACTCAGCAGGAACCCTGGTCGCCGGTCTGACGATGTGGAAAGTAGGCAGCTGGTTAGATAAACGCGGCCATCGGCTGATGACTATGTTTATTGTTTTATTATTTGGGGCAGCAGCGATTTATATGAGCTTTGTTTCGAGCCCGGTTATGCTGGTTATCGGATTCTTCCTGATCAGGTTACTGGGACAAGGTTCAATGAGTCTGAGCTCTTCAACTATTGCACCTCAATGGTTTATTAAAAAACGTGCTACAGCAGTAAGTCTCGTATCGTTGGGAGGAGTTCTGGGGGCAGCATTGATACCGGTTGTAAATGCCCTGCTGATAGGGCGCTTTGGCTGGCGCATCTCCTGGCGCATCTGGGCAATTCTACTTTGGTCAATTATGTTGCCAATAGCATTTTTTTTAATAGTAGACAGACCAGAAAAAATTGGTTTAAAACCTGATGGCCTTGACAGAGATCAACTTGATGCAGGTATGACGACAGATGTTAAAGAGGAACCGTCTTTTACCTTGAAAGAGGCGATGAGAACACCTGCCTTTTGGTTAATTATGTTTGTGTTAATGATACCGTCTGCTATCGGTACCGGGTTAACCTTTCATCAGGTTTCTGTAATGAAAGAGGTTGGTTTGGCTGTTGAACAGGCTGCAGTAGCTCTAAGCATGATGGCTGTAGTTCGTCTGCCAATAGTACTGCTCAGTGGACAGTTATTAGATAAGCTAAAACTGGAACTAAGGTATTATCTGGCATTAGCCATGCTTTTTCTGTTTATTGCTATTATAATTCTTTTTAATGCTGGCACCTATGCTTCTGCTCTGACATACAGCATTATCCGCGGTATAATGATGGGATTGATTTCTGTAATCAGCGGGGTAATCTGGCCTGCCTATTATGGCCGCAGGCACCTGGGCAGTATCAGGGGTATGGTAATGATGATATCCGTGATAGCTTCTGCCTTTGGTCCAATGCCTTTTGGTATTTGCTATGATGTTTTTGGCGGGTACAGACAGATATTAGTCGTCTCAATTGTAATTGTGGGCCTGGGTATAGTGGCTGCAGTTTTAGCAAAGAAGCCTTCACCCAAGCCTGAAACTTATTAACCTTCCCTTCGCTAATGTTTTTCCAAAGAATGTTCCTGATATTCTCCCTTTAAGGAAGCACTGTTGAACTAAATTTAGCCATACGTTTAAAATCTGCTCAAAGATATTCTCCTATTATCTTTGTGGCAGATTTTATCTTTTATTTGGGCTGGCAGTCAATCAAATATTACCCGAAGACTTTTTTAGAAATCAGTTATATTTTAATACAAGCTTCCATAGATATTGTATAAGTAAATTTAGCTTAGATGAGTGATAAAAATGAGGGATTTTATACCGAGAGAAGTGCTTAACATTCTGCCCTATGCCTGGGGTAGCAAACTAAGCCACCTGGCTGGTAACTGTTATGAGATCCGTCTGCGGGTAGGACAACCTTTGGTACTGAGGGTTGACTCCAAATATCTGGCAGTAGCCGAAATAGTCATTAACAGTTCAGTACTTCAAACCATAATTCAGAATATCTGCCAATCGTCATATTACGCCTATCAAAATGAACTGAAATTAGGCTATTTTACTATTGAAGGAGGCCATCGGGTGGGGTTGGCTGGGCAGGTAATCGTCAAGGATAATGAAGTGTTAAGAATAAAAAATTTTAGCAGTCTAAACATCCGCATTGCTCGCGAGGTTAAAGGGGCTGCTCACAGGCTGTTAGATTATTGCTTTGATAAAGCCAATAAGAGCCTGTACAGCACGCTCATTATTGCCCCACCAGGTGGGGGTAAAACAACGATGTTGAGAGATTTAGCCAGATTGTGCAGTTCAGGACTGACAGAGATCAACCTGCCGAGCTATCAGGTATCTGTCATTGACGAGAGGTCAGAGATTGCCAGTAGTTACTCGGGGCAGCCTCAACTTGATATTGGTACCAACACTGATGTCCTGGACTCATGCCCGAAAAGCCTGGGGGCAATGATGATGCTTCGTGCTATGGGCCCCGAAATTTTAGTTGTAGATGAACTCGGCAGTGCCAGTGATGTTGAAATAATAGAAGAATGCTTGAATTCAGGGGTCACGTTATTTGCAACAGCTCATGCCAGCTCATTTGCGGAACTCAACAAGCGACCTACATTAAAAGATATAATCCACAGCAAGGTTTTTAAGCGAGTAGTACTGGTTGTTGATCAGGGGAAAAAGGTTTCTATCTACAATGGAAATGGAGATCTATTAGGGGGGTGGCAGGTTGATACTGTTTCTTAAGGTAATTATGGCAGTTGCAATTGTCTATACCGTAATCCGACTTTGTCGAATAAAGGTTGTCTTTTACAAAAACCGGCCTAAAACATTGCGGCAAATTGTCTATTCGTTACAGAATTTTAGCAATCAGATGGTATTTTCTAATGAACTACTTCCAGACATTGTCCATAACATGTCCAAGGAGAATTACCCAATCAGCGCTCTCTGGCAGCAGGTCAATTCTGAACTGCAAAGTGGCAATACCTTTGAGAGCTCTTTAGAAAAGGCCTTGCAGAAACTGCAGGGACAGCTCAGCTTAGCTGATGATGACTTATCCTGCTTAAAGGTGCTGTCCACCCAATTGGGACAGTCAGATTTAGAGAATCAACTGAAAATTATCAAAATAACTATGGATAAAATTTTGCTATTAGAAAAGCAGTCTGAACAGGAAAAAAAACAGCAGGTTAAGTTATGGAATATGCTTGGGGTATTGGGTGGATTAACAATAGTAATTCTACTATGGTAAGGAGTACGCAAAATGGAAATTACACTGCTGTTTCAGATAGCTGTCATCGGCATAATTACTTCTGTATTAAATACTATTTTGAGGCAGGCAAATAAAGATGAGTTTGGTCAGGCAGTGACCTTAATTGGGGTGACTATAATTATGGCCAGGGTTTTAATTGAAATCGGCGATTTATTTCAAACGATTAGAACCATGTTTCAGTTTTAATGTTGCAGGATTAGATCATGGATTTAATCACAGTAATAGGTATCTGCATTTGTGCAGTGTTATTGTCGATAGTATTAAAGCAGTATAAGCCTGAATTCTCTTTTTTACTCAGCCTGACTACCGGTATCATTATTATCATATTAATAGTCAGTAGAATGACCGTCATTATTGAAGCCTTTAATTCGATAGCTGCTAAAGCTGATACCAGATTGTTGCATTTAGACGTTATTTTAAAAATTATCTCTTTGGGCTTGATTGCCGAATTTGCTGTTAAGCTGTGCAAGGATGCTGGAGAATCAGCAATTGCCGGACAGATAGAACTGAGTGCCAAAGTAATCATCCTGGTTTTGGCAGTTCCTCTGATTTTGCTGGTACTGGACACTGTACTTCAGTTAGTACCAAAGTAGTAGGTGAAACTGATGATAAAAAAATTAGGTGCATTTATTGTATTGCTGTTACTGTTGTTTTGCTGTCAAACAGCCCACGCTGAAGAAGATATTGATCCGGAAGAGGTCATTATCAATCAGTTCAATTCGCTTGACTTCAGCAAAATCGATGAAGAGATGAAGAGTATTTATGAAGAATATCAATTACCGGAATTAACCCCGGAATCGGTTTGGCGAATGTTTAAAGATAGCAGCCAGTTTTCCATTGACAGTATACTCAATACTATATCAAATTATTTTTTCCGAGAGATTAAACAGCAACTGCTGTTTTTTATCCGTATATTTTTGCTGACTCTGCTGGCTGTAATTATTATCAAAGTGCAGCAGGCCTTTAACAGCACAGTTTCAGAGATAGTTTTTAATATTGTTTTCTTAACAATCATGGTTTTCACAGTGCAAAGCTTAAAAATAGGGTTGGAGACCGCATCACAAGCCGTATCCCAGATGATTAGTTTCATGTTGGTGCTATGGCCTGTACTGCTCACCTTAATGGTCAGCCTTGGACATGTCGTCAGCTCAACTTTGTTTGATCCTATACTGCTTGGCGGCTGCCAACTGGTAAGCCAGGTAGTCAATTTTACGGTATTACCACTGTTCTTCACAGCAGGGATTCTGCAGATAGTTGACTATTTGAGCTTGGAAATCAGTATCTCCAAGCTTTCAAAACTGGTTCGCAATGTCGGAGCATTTATTTTGGGGATTTGCTTTACAGTTTTTTCAGGTTTTACGATCATGCGAGGAACGGCAGGGAGCGTGGCCGACGGCATAGCATTAAGGACCGGCAAATTTTTGGCCAAAGGTTTTTTACCTGTCATTGGCTCTATGCTTTCAGATGCGTTTGACACCGTTTTGGGCTGTTCCTTGATCGTTAAAAATGCAGTCGGTATTTTTGGGTTAATTGTTCTGTTTTTCATCTGTACCTTACCGGCATTGAAGCTCATCGCGATGATCTTTATGTACAAGATTGCCGGAGCATTTCTGCAGCCTATTGATAATGACCGTATTTCTCCGCTGTTGTACTCGGTTTCAGGTATTCTGACCTATATTATGGCTGCTGTGCTGACAGTAGGAATCATGCTGTTCATTACTCTGACAGTGATTCTGATCTCAGGGAATGCAACAGTTATGTTTAGATAAGGGGCAGCTTGATGTTAATTTTTATTGAGAATTGGCTTAAAAATTTAATTGTAATCATTATTCTCATATCAATGGTAAGAATGATTCTTCCCTCAGGCAGGTTGAAAAGCTATATCAGGTTTATTTTAAGTTTGGTTGTAATGCTTTTGATTGTCCAACCTTTTGTGGAAGTAGTTAAGGGCAGTGATTACCTGATAGAGGGCTTGCTCCAGGTGCAAAACACACTCGATTTTGAAGAGGCCAGAATTGAGACGATGGTGCAGACAATTAACAACCAGCAGGATGCGATAAAGCTATACAAACAGAAAATTGTCCAGCAATTAGAACACGAACTGTCAGTATTAACAAGCAAGGTAGTTGTTATAGAGTCAATTGAAATTATTGAAGATGAAAATAATAAAGAGTTTGGTTATGTGACCAGTATTGATGTAAAAGTAGAATCTACAGATTTTACTGAAGCGGCTCAGGAAGTTATGCTCAGTGATGAAAAATCTAGTGTAGTTCAGGTCGAGAGCCAGATCAGCAAATGGCTTAAATCTAATTACGGCTCTGCGGCTATGAGAATAAATATCTCGCTAGAAAGTGGGGGTTAATTATGCCAGGTAAAGTAAAGGAAATTTTTAACAGAATAATCAAAAGCAATAGCATGTTGTTTTCTGTGCTGTTTATCTCAGTATTAGTGCTGATAGCTATAAAAATAGTTACACCTTCAGAAACACCCGTTATTGATTCAAATGGAAACCAACAGACCTCAGTACCGACATTAGCCAAGAGTACTGACACGGTCTGGCGTGAGATGGAAAGAGGTTTAGAGTCAGACTTGTCCAAGTTTTTAAGTAGTATTGATGGCTGTGGCCGGGTTCAGGTTATGCTGAGACTGAAAAAAGATGAAAGTAAACTGCGAGCAATAGATACTGATAAATTGGAGATGTTTACGGAAGAGACAGATGGCACAGGCACAACCAGAACAATTAAGGAGACAAGAGTTGTAGAACAAACAGTACAGGAGAGTTACAGCGGTGGTAATAAAACTGTATGGCTGGAAAAGCAAGCCCCGGAAATCCAGGGGGTAATCGTCATTGCTTCAGGTGCTCATGACGCTCAGATCAAAGCCTTGCTGACCGAAGCTATCAGTACCTATTTTAATATTCCTGTCTATAAAATTTCTGTAATGCCTGGAGGTAGGTAAGATGTTTATCAGCAAAAGGAATTTGGTTATATACTCAGTACTTTTAATACTAGTTGTCGTTATATCGCATTTTATAATGATTATGAATAGATCAAATGTGATTGAGAAGGAAAAAGAAATGGCAGTTACAGCAGCTTTAAGAGAGCAACAGGTCGCTGGTGACAGCATCCAAACAAGCGGCGAGAAAGACTTTTTTATCAATTACCGGCTGGAGCGTGAAGCTGTCAGATCCAGGCATATTGATACCCTGAAAGAGATTATCCTGTCAGCGGATTCAACCGTAAAAATCTCTGCCCAAAATGAGCTGGAAAAGCTTTTAAATATGTCTGAACTGGAAAGCCAGATTGAAAACCTGCTGAAGGCCCGTGGTTTTTCGGATGTGGTTATGTTTTGGAGCGGCAGTGAAGTAACCGTTATTGTGCTGGATGAGGAGTTTGATGATAACAAAGCCACCCAAATTTGTGATACGGTTTCACGTATGTTGAAAGTAGATTATTCAAATATTAATATTATTCAAAAGTAGCTTATTGCGTATTATTTTTTGGATGTGATATAATTAATGAGTCGTATAAAGGGGGCGTTTTTCATGAGCGATGATCAACAAATCGGCACTGTCAGAATTGCCGATGATGTAGTTAGTGTTATTGCCAAAATTGCAGCAGCTGAAATTGAAGGCATTTCTGGTATGTCGGCCAGTTTTGCTGGGGGCATCCGTGATATAATGAGTGGCAAAAGCTACTCCAAAGGTGTTAAAGCTCAGATAACGGATAATATTGTTGATGTTGATGTTCACGTCAATATCAAGTACGGAGTACATATCCCAGAAGCTGCCAAGAAAGTTCAATCCAATATCAGGCGTTCGATAGAAACAATGACTGGACTTTCAGTACAGACCGTTAATGTTTTTATTCAGGGAGTGGCCTTTGAAGAAAGAGCGAGTTTAGAGCATGCCGATGATGCTGAAGATATTTAAATTATCAAAGAAAGCCCCTTGCTTGCAAGGGGCTTAAGATTGTTGACAAATACTATTAAAGTTTGAGCGAGCTGATATTAGATAGTTTTCTCAACAATTGGGAAAGGCGTATTAATATCATAGAACGATGCAAAAATATAATATACACATATTTATCTTTCGATTAGCAGTTTAAAATTGGGGTGTTAAAATTATGGGCCGCAGACAGTCACGAGAAGGCGCTTTACATATGCTTTATTCCTGGGACATAGGTAATATCAATTACCAAAAATCGATGGTATCAATAAAAGAGTTAATTAAACTATCAGATAAGGATGTCGTCTTCATGATGAAGTTGGTGAGTCAGGTGATAGACAATGTCGATAAATATGATGGAGCAATAGCTGCATGTTTAAAAGATTGGTCCATAAGCAGGCTCAATTATTTAGACAGAAATATCCTGAGGATGGCTCTGGCCGAGCTGGTGTCCGAAACGGAGACGCCTAAACAGGTTGTTATAAATGAAGCTATCGAGCTCGCCAAGTTATACAGTGATGAGAAGTCATTCAAATATATTAATGGAGTACTGGGCAACAAAAAACTGCTTGCTGGCATAAACAAAAATGATTTTAGGAATTGATACCAGTGCGTACACTACCTCGCTGGCAGCCGTAAAAACTGATAGAATTGAACCTGTTTTTGATTATCGCCTGGCTCTTAGCGTTCCTCACGGCGAGCGTGGTTTGAGGCAGTCTGAGGCAGTTTTCCAGCATCTTAGAAACCTTGAGAAGCTGGCAGAAACATTTCAGCCAGGTAAAATTGAAGCAATATCAGTATCCAGTGCGCCCCGGCCTAAGCCGGACTCCTATATGCCAGTATTTAAAGTCGGACTGGCTACAGCAGGTCTGCTGGCTCGAGCTCTCCAGGTGCCAATGTATACATTTTCACATCAGGAAGGGCATTTAGCCGCCGGACTATGGTCAACTAACAGGACCGATGTTGATCAGGAAGTGCTGGCCATCCATATCTCAGGTGGGACAAGCGATGTATTAGAAGTGGACGGCCCGTTTGAGAATATGAAAATCACAGAATTGGGCTGCTCAGAGGACTTGCATGCCGGACAGTTTGTAGATAGAGTAGGTGTCAGGCTGGGACTGCAGTTTCCCGCCGGCAGAACAATGGATGAACTGGCCGGGCAAAGCGGAGAATTGACTGCCAGGCTGCCATCATCAGCCAGAGGCTACAGCATGAGCTTTTCTGGTCCTGAAACTGCAGCTTTACGCTTTATTGAAAGTGGGGTATCTAAAGAAAAGATCAGTAAAATGGTATTTCTCTCAATAGCCAGAACCTTAGAAAAAGTCATCAGATATGCCTGTTCTCAAAAGGATTACAGCTTGGTCTTAATTGTTGGGGGAGTGGCCTGTAACAGTATCATTAAAGCTGAGCTTTTGGCCAGAATGCCATTGAACATTCTTTTTTGTGATAAAAAATACAGTAGTGACAATGCTGTCGGAACAGCATTATTAGGTCTGAAAAAACATTTAAACAGGAGGAAAAACAATGATTATTGATGGTAAAGGTATTGCCAAAACTATTGAAGGAGAATTAAAAGAGCAGGTTGCAGAGCTAAAGAATAAAGGTGTTGAGCCAGGGCTGACAGTTGTTTTAGTAGGTGAAGACCCGGCATCACATACCTATGTCAGGTCTAAGGAAAAGGCCTGTAAACGCATCGGCATTAAATCCAGAAAGATTCTGTACGATGCAGATATTTCAGAAGCAGCTTTACTTGCTAAAATTGAAGAACTCAATGGGGATGACTCTGTCCATGGTATTTTAGTACAATTACCATTACCTGAACATATTAACAGCGAAGCAGTAATTCATGCTATTGACGCCAGTAAAGATGTAGATGGTTTTCATCCGGTTAATCTGGGAAAAATGTTTTTAAATGAGCCGAGTTTTTGGTCGTGCACTCCTCACGGAGTAATTGAATTGCTGGATCGCTCAGGGATTGAAATTGAAGGTAAACATGCTGTTGTTGTTGGAGCCAGCAATATTGTAGGTAAACCGATGGCTACGATGTTGTTGAACCGGGAAGCGACCATAACTGTATGCCATATTAAAACCAAGGATCTGGCCTTTCATACCCGGCAGGCAGATATTTTAGTTGTCGCCGTAGGAAAGTCCAACCTTATCACGGCGGACATGGTCAAGGATGGGGTCGTAGTTATTGATGTGGGAACTAACAGGCTGGCAAATGGCAAACTGGTCGGTGATGTGGACTATGAAAATGTTGCTAAAAAGGCTGCAGCCATTACTCCAGTTCCAGGTGGAGTGGGGCCAATGACGATTATCATGTTGATGAAAAACACTATCGAATCAGCGGCAAAGCATGCAAGATCAAAATAAAATTTATTCAGTTTCTGAGGTCAATTCCTTATTAAAACAGGTCATAGAAAAGAACAGGGTCTTTTCCTTAATGCTTGTTTCAGGTGAAATCGTTAGTTTTAAAAGGCATTCATCAGGTCATCTGTACTTTTCCATGAAGGATAATTCTGACAGAATTAAGTGTATTATGTTTAACAGACAGAGCAGATATTTATCCTTCCGACCTCAGGATGGCATGAATGTTCTGGTCCAGGGTCGGCTTTCTGTCTATACAAAAAGTGGTGAGTACCAGCTTTATGTAGACAGCATCCATAGAATTGGGGTGGGTGAACTTCATTTTAAATTCTTGGAGCTCAAGGAGCGTTTGGCCAGACAGGGGTATTTTGATCAAAGCTCAAAACGAGATATTCCCAAAATTCCTCAAAAAATCGGTATTATAACTTCACTCACAGGGGCCGCAATCCGTGATATATTAAAAACCGTACAGCAGAAATATCCGCCGGTAGAAATTATCATTGCGCCGGCCCAGGTGCAGGGTAAAAAATCAGCTTCAGAAATAGCTGCTTCTTTAGAGCTGCTGAACCAGATTGCTGATTTAGATGTAATTATTCTAAGCCGCGGTGGCGGCGCTGTTGAAGAACTATGGTCCTTTAATGAAGAGAGGGTTATTGTGGCCATTAAGCAGTCACGG
>JANQLZ010000005.1 GCA_028280325.1 Bacillota bacterium | reverse complement strand
TTAAGCAATCAATGGGTTTTGAAAAGGATTCAGTTGCAAAATTAATATCTGGCAATAATAATCTGGATCAAGTTTTTCTGGATGATAAAGAATCACTTAAGAGGCACCATTTAAGTGAGCAATCTGATATTTATAATGACTTAGCTGAGCTGGAAAGCAAGTACAACAGCGAGCTGCAGTTGTACAATGATTTTGTTAATAATAAAGATTTAATTGCTGCTGATAATACTATTGAAGTTGAAGATCAGTACCAGAAAAACCTCGAGTCGGCCTTCCAAACCTACCAGGAAGAAAAATTTCTTAAAGAGAAATCTCTCGGAGAATTAAAGTTAAGACAAGAGCAGGAGAGAAAAGAATTAGAGTTAACCCAAGCTAAATCAATTGGAGTATTTAATAAAACAGGCTTTACCTTTTCAATCACTCAGAATGGCATGCAAAATGATTTGACTGCCACTTTAAACAAAGTAAATGAGCTTAATGATGCGATGTTACAGGGTTTTAATGATCCCGAGGTTTTAGATAAACTTAAATGGTACAATACATTTTCTGGTAATGAACCTAAAGATATAGATCGTAAGGCTGGAGAGTTAACTGAGTTTGAATTTGAGGACAAAGCCAGAGCGTCTGGAAACACGGATATGTTTAGATATGATTCAGAAGGGCACGCTCAGGTAACACCTCTTTGGGACAATAAGAACTATTCGCAGAAGAATAACCAGTCGAGTGAAACTCCCAGTAAAAGCTCCGACTATCATAGTGTAAGAGAGTATTTTGAGAATAAAAATCTGCAAGTTGTATGGTCAAAAAAAGATGGAGTAACAATTGATGGCCGTAAGATTGATACCAGTAAGTTAAAGCTAGTTAATGGTAGATATATGGCAACAGAAAGCGAACTTAGATATATCACTCACAAATATGATCTGCTAAGTGCTGCCAATGGAGCTGTAATTGACAGAAACCAGTTAGCTATGTTACATGGCAGCAAAAATAGCCCAGAGTTTGTTATCAATTCTCCTCAAATGAAAAAATTAATGAATCAAGTTGTTGATGACTTCAATATCGAGACACTTAAAAGATATGAGCAAAACTCACCTAATCTAACCGTGCAGTTTAATGTAGATAAAGTAGATGCCAATAATGTTGAAGATATTAAAAACTTAGTTGATATATTCACAACAGAAACGCTGAAACAGCTAAAAATGGGAGGGGTGAATATTAAATGATCGGAAAAGACTTTTATTTTAATGGAGAACGCTCTGTAGATAAAGGAATTTCAATTGTTAAGCTAAACACTGGCTACACCCAATCACCTTTCCTGGCCAGAAAAGAAATAATTGAAGAAAAAATAAAGGGGCGAGATAAGCCTTATTTTTTTGGAGTTTCCCGAAGGCCGTTGCAAATTGACCTGACATTGTCTTGCTTAGACGAGCAGTGGACATATGAAAAGCGTCGGGAACTGGCCAGATGGCTGAACACCGATGATTATGCAGAGTTTTACGTTGCAAATGAGATGTTTAAGATATATTACGTGCAATATGTGGGCGGTATAGATCTAGCTGTGCAAGGAACCTTACAGGGTTATATTAAAGTAACATTTAGGTGTGATTCGCCCTATGCTTATTCGCGAGTATTTCAGGAATCATACGATTGCACAGGCAGTCCTACAAGCATAAAATTTGTCAATGAGGGAGACGCAGATTTGTATCCGGAAATATGGATAAACAAAGTGGGTGATGGAGGAGTTACTATCTCTAACACAAGCTACGGAGATATAAGTGATTTTATTATCAGCAATTTGCTGAATAATGAAACTGTTTATATTAACAATGAGAGTGAAGAGATTGTAACAGACTTAATAGATACCTATCGTTATCAAAACCATAATGGGGTCTTCTTGAAACTGCGTCGGGGGACAAATAACCTGCAGGTTGAGGGCACATGTAATATAACACTCAGGTATCAGTACCGGGTTTGGGGGTAAGATTATGTTAGGTGAAATTAATAAACAGTTAGCACCTTATCAGCCCAGTATTTATCTAACCAAACCTGACCGAACTATTATCTGTAAGTTGAGTGAAGCTTACAACATTAATATCATTCAAAACCTGAATGGAATTCATGAAATAAGCCTGGAGATTCCCTATCAAGTCAGCAGGCACAATAAAAATGTCCGGAATGAGCATGTAGATTTATTACTAGGACATTATTTATTGAAAGTTGATGCGGACTGGTTTGTAATATCAAATAATCAAAGCAACTCCAGTAAAGAGTCGATGCAGATTGAAGCTAAACTGCTGCCCTATCAGCTTAGAAGAAAAACAATATTTTCATTGACAGAAGAAAAAAATGCAACTGAGATATTAAATATCTGTTTAGCAGATACCCCGTGGTCAGTAGCATATGTCGATGCTGATTTTGCCCTTCAGCTCCGTAAGTTCGAGGTCAATGAAAAAACAAAACTGGAATTTCTATTTGATATTGCTGAAGCCTATAATGGGGTGTTAAATTTTGATACTGAGAATTCAACTGTCAGCTTATATAAACTCGAGAATGTAGGTGCCGATAAGGGCCTGAGTATTAGCTATGGCAAGTACCTGAAAGACATCAATAAAAACCCCAACTTCGATGATGTCTGTACCAGGCTTTATGTTTATGGTAAAGATAGTTTAGAGATAAACAGCGTAAACCCCACTGGCACAGCTTATCTTGAGGACTTTTCATATTACCTGCATCCCTACAGTGAAACTATTACAGATGTTCAAAATGACTTGTATACCGTTAATTCTCACAGTCACTATCTGAGTGACGAACTGTGCCATGCCATTTTAAAATATAATAAGGCTCTGGAAAATGAGAAAGGTAATTTTACAAGCCTGTTTAATGAACTGGAAACTTTAAATAGCCAATTGGCAGCTCTGCAACAAGATCTGGAACAACTAAATGAAAATCTATTGCTGGCTAAGGATGAGCTTGCTCTTCATAATGCCAAGAATAATGAAGATGAGGATCAAGACCTGATTGCAGCAGTTACCAGTGCTGAAACAAATTATAATGCCAGGCTAAGTGAAATAGAAGCAAAAAAAGCCGCGATTAATACAGTTAACGGTAATATTGAATCTTTAAGGACCAGTATAGAGTTAGCAAATCCCTTTACACCAGAGCAATTACAAGAGCGTGACTTATTTATTTTTGAGCGAAAGTGGACTAATGA
>JANQLZ010000056.1 GCA_028280325.1 Bacillota bacterium | reverse complement strand
AATTTTTTAGCTATTCCTTGATCTAGGCTCAATTTTGTGAGCCACGTTTTGCCTTACTTTTCGTTGTTTATTCACTTTTTCTACGCTGAATTTATAATGATTTACAATGCTCCATTTTAATACATTCTTAGTTAATATCCACACGGGACGATGGAGACCGTCCGAGAGTACTGAAAAACTCTTAAATTAAATTTTAAAGTATAGTGCGCTAAAAATATAAATTAACTTTAATGATGTTTTTAGGACGCAGTATGCCTATATTCTGGAGGCGGTTGAAAATGTTTTTAAGGCGCTAGGTTCTGCGCAAAACTATACGAGGTAGTATGCCGAGTGCGCAAAGGCCAGGCGATTTGAATATAATCGCTACCTCAAACCAAACCAAAAAAGAACGCAGAGAGCGGACTTTTTCAGCAGCCTCAGACCGTCCCCTAAATTGCCATTTCCAACAACAACAGCACAACAACTGCCAAACTATTGCCCTACAATCGCCCCACAATTGCTGAAAACCAACTGCACCACGCTTGCCGAAGGCAAGCCCCATCACTCTACAAAATCACCTTTAGTATCAATAACATCCTTATCCTTATCTTTATCTTTTTTAAACCTGTTATTGGAGCCCCTTAATCCTGCTTCTCGGGAGGCGACTCCGACAAATATTCTACTGGCGAGCCAAATAACAAAGATATCGTCAAATGGCAGAAAAGGCAAAAAATCTGGTGAAAGGGTATATACTGCCATCGTTAAAACATATATTAGTTTTGTGCTGAAATTTACTCGTTTGTTCCGCAGTAGTTGCCACACCTGGGTTATTGTTCTGACAAACATTGATATCACCTGTACATATTATATCACTAATTTCAAATTAAAATCTTACAATTAACCCTTAACAATTCCTTAGCATAATAATATAATATTAAAGTAGACAGTGTTAAAGGAGAAACATAGATTGAACATAGCATTTTTTCTTAAGCCTAAAAGTGAAACTGTTTATATCTCAAAAAACTCATCTGTAAGACAAACGCTGGAAAAAATGGAGCATCACAGATATAGCGCTGTACCCATTATTGATGAAGCTGGCAGATATATTGGCACTATCACCGAAGGAGACCTGCTTTGGCATTTAAAAAGAATTAGTTTTCCGGATCTGATCAACCTCGAAGACTCATCAGTTATGACAGTTATCCGTCGGGTACAGATGAAATCTGTTCCTGTTCATGCTGAAATTGAAGAGCTGCTGGTTTTGGCAACAAATCAGAACTTTGTACCGGTAATTGATGATCAGGGTATTTTCATCGGTATTGTAACCAGAAAAACTATTTTAGAATTCTTTCATAAAAAATGCCAGACTATTAATCTATTAAACGGAGCACGTTAATAAGTAGTTCCATACTTATGATTTATTAAAAAACTGAGCTATACGAGCTCAGTTTTTATTTTATCACTGCAACCATTCCGGCGGTTTTGTTATATACTTTCTCCCCACCCCATGATTTTCTTCGTACTGCTTCAATAGTTGGGCCAGCTGTTCTTTTCCACCAGCACTGGCGACATCCTTAACATCCAGACCATTGACAAACGGACAGCTGCTGATACAAATACCACAATCAGTACCGACACTGCGCCAAATCCGATAACAGGCAGTTTGATTAAAATCCCAGCCAGGATAATCGCCGTCTAACCCTGCACCTCGGGCTATGGCCTGCGCCGGGCAGTTTCTGGCACAGCGATTGCAGACCTGACAAAATTCCTTGATGCCCCAGTCTTGAGGCTGGTCAATTTCTAATGGCAGGGTAGTAGTCACGGCTCCTATCCGGACACAAGAGCCATTTTCCGGGGTAATCAGCAGACCGCTGCGACCAATCTGACCCAGGCCGGCAAGTTCGGCAACCCTTTTAACTCCCATCAGGTAATTAGCATCCATATGGTTGCGGGCTTCATATCCCAACCTGCGGATATAATATGATAAAACCATGCCAATGATTGCTCCTTTGACATATCCGTGAGAGGTTTCAATAACCTCAGCCAGCTGAGGTCCCCGGTTAATCATATCTCTATCCATTTCAATAGTAAAAATTATTCCGTATGGCATGGTTTCATTTATCTCATCACCGTAGTTCTCTGCCCATCGACCGCGATGACTGTAATAATACTCTGGCTTCATAGCAATAATGCCACAGGACAAAGCTCCATAATGGGCGGCCAATCCTTTGATCCGCTTAGTCATTATTTTGCTGTCCACTTCAACCTTGCTGCTGGCGGCTTCTCCCTCTGACAGATGTCTGATATCTGATAAAAAAGAAAAAACAGCATCGGCTATAGGGGAGTTAACTGGATCATAAGTCGCTGTTCCCTCACCGCAGATCGGCGGCATAGACCTTAGCTCATCATCCTCATCTTTTTTAGAAGGATTTTTTGAATAGTAGTCACGATAAGCCTCAGAATCAATCGGCCATGCCATCCGTGCAAACATAGTGTCTCGTTCATCTGCTCTTTTTGCCATGAGTATCCCCCATTTTGTTCGGTTTTTGCTTCTGTTATTAAACATTACGGCATCCTCAATACTATGTCAATAATTTAAGAGCTGGTTTTGGGAAATAACCCCTAAATAATGTACTTTATGCTCCAGTTATCCCCCATTTCAGC
>JANQLZ010000142.1 GCA_028280325.1 Bacillota bacterium | reverse complement strand
ATAAGGAATAACGTGGCTCAAAGAATCGATGCTAAATCAAGGAATAGAAAAAATCTGCAACAAAGATAATACAAGTAGTATATCTTTGGGCAGATTTTTACGTATGACGCCGAGTTAGCGCGATTATATGAGCCTCCGTGGAAAGAAGCAATAACTTTTCCGCAACATCTCCCCAGTCAAACTATTCTCATCATCCATAATCTGTTGAGGCGTTCCGGCTGCCACAATTGTACCGCCTTTATCTCCCCCAAGGGGGCCAAGGTCTATTACCCAGTCTGCATTCATTATTACATCAAGGTTGTGTTCAATTATTAGCAGGCTGTTTCCATCTTTAATTATTCTATCGAACACCTTGCTAAGTTTTTTTATGTCTTCGAAGTGGAGGCCGGTAGTAGGTTCATCGAGAATGTAAATAGTTTTTCCGGTATTGGGTTTACTCAATTCCTTAGCCAGTTTAACCCTCTGAGCTTCGCCACCAGACAAGGTCAGTGCGGACTGACCCATTTTTAAGTAACCCAAACCTACGTCGCACAATGTCTGCAGGATACCTGTAATCTTCTGATACCCTTTAAAAAAGTTATTTGCTTCGTCAATATCCATATTTAAAATATCCGCGATGTTTTTATTGTTATATTTAACTTTTAACACTTCTTCTTTGTATCGCTGGCCTTTGCAGTTCTCACACTCCACCCAGATATCCGACATAAAGTGCATTCGGATACATTTACGCCCCTCACCTTTACATTCTACACACTGTCCATCCTTGCTGTTAAAACTAAAATGACTTTTCTTATACTTCAATTCCCTGACGCTTTCAGTTTTGGCAAACAGTATTCTTATCTCATCAAAAACACCGGTATAGGTCGCTGCATTGGAGCGCGGTGTTCTGCCTATAGGGGTCTGAGATATCCTTAAGACATTATCGATATGCTCCAGGCCTCTCAGTTCTTTGAATCTTCCTCCAGCTTCAACAGCAATACCCAGTGCCTTTTGGAGAGCTGGATACAAGGTTTGAAGCAATAAAGTAGATTTCCCGGAACCGCTTACCCCTGTTATACAGGTAGTTACCCCTAATGGTATAGCTACATCAATAGATTTTAGGTTGTTCTCGCTGACACCAGTTATGGATAACCACTTTGTCGTTTTTGGCAGATTATTTTTAGTGTTCATTTCAGCAGGACCACTGTTGATTAAATACCTCCCGGTTGCTGACGCTTCGATCTGAGTGATATCACGTTTAGAGCCTTCGGCAACTACTCTACCTCCATTTATACCAGCTCCAGGCCCCATATCAATAATATGGTCTGAGGCTAACATAGCCTCTCTATCATGCTCAACCACTATAACTGTATTACCATTATCTCGTATTTTCAAGAGTGTATTTATCAACTTTTTATTATCATAAGCGTGCAGCCCGGTAGAAGGCTCGTCTAAAATATACAGTAAATCACTCAGCCCATTGTTTAGCTGTGATGCCAAGCGAATACGTTGCTGCTCTCCCCCGGAAAGAGTTGGGACACTTCTGTTCAGGCTTAGATAAGAAACCCCAACGTCAATCAGGTTTTGGAGTCTTTTGCTTATCTGCTGCAGTACCGGTCCAGCAATTTTAGTATTGCGTTTTAACAGCTTAACATGAACATTATTCACCCATTCATTTAACTCTGCTATTGTTTTGCTGACAGCCTCAGGAAACCTGGTATCTGCAATTGCAACCAGTCTGGAGGCTGTATTGAGCCTTTCACCTTGGCATTTTGGGCATGTTTGATTTCTCATAAAGTTTTTTTCCAGGTGCTCAGCAGATCCTTTGCCACTTTTAAATAGACGATTGATAGTATTAAAGGCACCCTCTACTGGCCTGTTTATTTCGCCTTTTCGCCCATTACTATTTTCATATACGAAGCTTACAATTCTTCCGTCTGATCCATAAACAGCTTGGTGCCTGAAGTCCTGAGGTAAATCACACCAAGGCAGTTCCAGATCAATATTCATTTCATCTGCTAAAGCTAAAATTTCACCCTTCATCCAATTGGCATTAGGCTTTTTGCGGTGCCTTCTCAGGTTGCCCCACCAATCTGAACCCTTATCTAAAATCGATAAATGAGGTCTGGCCACAATTAGTTCTGGGTCTACCTCTAAAATAACTCCCAAACCATTACACTCACTACACATGCTTTCCGGGTTGTTAAAGCTAAAATCTGATGATGTCATTTCAAATAGAATGTAATCACAGTAATAACAAATGCTTTTAGTCTGCAAAATAACTTCATCACTATCATTCAGTAAAACTCTAATTGCCCCTTTTCCAAGATCCAAGCCCTTGCTTACAGCTTCCTTAATCTGTTGCTCAAGTTGCTCTTGCTGGTTTTCGGGTATCGTGATACTAAGGAGTGTTTCTGGATAATTAAAGGGCTCTAGCTCCAGCTTTGTACCTGCTTTAAATCCACTGATTATTCTGTTTATTTCACCTACTGAATAGACATCAACTGACTTACCACATCGAGGGCATCTCCTAGATCCCACTTTGGAGAAGAGTACCCTCAAAAAATTATTTATATCTGTGATAGTCCCCACAGTAGATCGTATATTTCTGTTAACAGCATTCTGTTTGATAGCAATAGCTGGAGGTAAACCAGAGATCTGGTCGACATTGCTTTTTTTCATTAGCCCCGAAAAACTCCCACCTGAGCCAGACATGTTATCTAAAAATCTCCGCTGGCTCTCGGCGAAGAGGGTATCAAAGGCCAGGCTCGACTTTCCGCTTCCGCTTACACCTGTGATAACTGTCAGCTTGTTTTTAGGTATGGCGACATCGATATTTTTTAAATTATTCTGTTTGGCACCTTTAATTAAAATTTGATCGTGGTGCTTGATTACTAAGGTTTGATCAGCCAATTCCTGCTTATCTAAATTGCTGGGAACAGTAGCACTACTATATTTTTTTATAATCTCACTATTTGAAATGGGTAGTAAGCTGGAACCAATTTTAAATTCCTCAATAGTATCCTGATACCATGCTGGCCAGTGCGCCAAATAACTGGGGACCTGGCAATCTAAGATGAGATCGTTCTGCGGAATATAAGGAAAAACATCCAAAATGGGTGTATTATTAAAAGCATCTATATTGTTTACCGTAATGGTTTTTGCCTCACTATTCACCTCTAATACCCTGACAGTAGTGATGGCGATAGGATTAGGCCTTACAGGAGATCTGGTAGCGAATATCCCAGATTTTGGGGCATTCTCATAGGGTGGATCTACCAGCAATATTCTTTTGAAACGATCGCTTGTATATCTACTGAACAGCCAAACAACTTTGAGATGGGAATACTTGCTTAAACTCTCCAGCTCCTCATCAGAGTAGTTTGGTAAGCTCAGAGTGTATTGCCCACGGTGTTTTGTTACAATACCAACCTGGTTAATGCTTGTTGATTGGTCTTTCAAGGAGTTAAAATCACGGCAATGAGGCTTGCGCTTGTCCCAGTTAGCTTTATTATCTGGAACTATTGCATCTTTAACTCTATCCACACAGGGGAAATAAGGCTTAATATCATAGACATTGGCTTTACACCCCAAAGAGCCGGGAGCTAATTCTATTTCATCACCTTTTACGCTCAATATCTGGGCAGTATGAATATGCAATTGATTATTGAAACCAGAAGGTTGGGTATCTTTACTTCCATTATTTTTCTTAATAAAAATTAAAATGTGGCTAAAGAGATCCATATTCTTTAGTGCTGGCACGTACTTCTTTACCACTTTGATTTTATGCTCATTATTTGAGGAGATTAACTCTCCTATCGGCTTCAATTCATACTGCTCAAACTTTTCGCTCATAGATATTACCCCTATTAGATTATTGGCACACAAATACTTACATTATAGTTATCATTTTCGTAATTATTATTATACATTTCAAAACTTGGCTCACTAGATGGCCTTACTTGATAATAATTAAGCAAATAGCCAAAAACATGATCCCAAGCCAATTGATATTGATTTTTGTTAAGCTGATATTTAGCTACTAAGTATTTTCCTTTATCAATTGTCAATTTACCTACATCCCCGCTGACTTCAGTATCGGAACTAATTTCAATACCTGCAGTAACTCGGAGCTTGTTTTCATCAGTTAGATAAAGGCTGTCATGATAGAGGCAGATTTTTTTAGCTAAGTAATAATCGACTCCAGCTACTTCAGCCCATCTCTGAAGCCGTTGATACAAGCTGTAAAAGAGCTCCTCATCACCAGCATACCTGCCAAAATAGCGTACATAAGCTAATGTCGTTTTGGGCAGTACCTCCAGCTGAGCAGCTACAAATATGCTGCTGATTTCATCATTTTTAAGATTTGAATCAGTTACACCCCTATCTTGCTCACTATTAGATAACAGGTAGCTCTTTTTTGACCATTCATAGGCAGGAAGATCAAATCTTTTTTTAAACGCTTTTGAAAAGGCAGCTGAGTCAGAAAAACCCCCCTGATAAGCTAGCTCCGTTAACGTTTTATGAGGTTTGTTACATATCATCATCGCAACTTTTTCAATTCTAACCCTCATCACAAAGTTGTTAAGTGTTTCCCCCATATAAGAGCTAAAAATGCGATGAAAGTAATACTTTGAAAATCCGGCAACCTCAGCAAGCTCTTCTAAGGTAAGTTTCTTGTTGATATTCTTTTCAATATAATCAATAACCTTATTAATGCTTTGCTTGTAAATATCTTTAGAACTACCTCCCAAAATGCATCCTCCTTAATAGGTTCGTAGCTATTTTAACCAATTAACTGCCTAGATGTCTTGTATTATCTTGCCAATATAGCGCACGTTCAGCTATGTACAACTTATTGCCCTTTTCGACGACCTCTTGCAGTTTCGTCTGAGCTTCCTTTTCTCTTCCTAATTCAAAATCTATCAATGCTAATCTGTATAAAATACTCAGCCTCGCCCTGGTGCTAACTGGTCTGTTCAGGATGGAGCTTAGCTGCTGCTCGCTCTTTAAAAAATGGTTAAGAAAAAACAATCTTTCTGCATTTAACAGGTCTATGGCTAAAGACAATTGGGAACTGTTATTATTAAGCTCTTGTACGTTTTCCTGATAATACTCTTCTGCTTGGTCCAGCTCTCCTAATTCGTACATGCAAGTCAACAGATTAATGATGTAGATCTGCCTGGAACCATTTTTTACCGATAAATGCTGTTTGCTTAGCGTGAGTAGCAGGTCTTTTGCTTCCTGAAATCTTCCTAAAGCTACTAAACCAGCTGATTTATCTATGTTCAAATAGGTCACCACTTTTTTATTTCTCTGGTTATTATTTATTTGCTCCTCAGTCAGCTTCAGAAAAGTAAGTGGATCACACTTTTCATTCAATAATCTCAGGCGATTTTTGTTCCGGTTGATATTGAAGTATAAATAAACAGACATCATCAAAATAAGCCCAATAACCCCCGCTAATATGTGAGAAATACCAATAGCTGACAAAGCCAGTATTAATAAAAAAGTTAATGTGTAAAAAGTAATTTTGTTCATCAGTATTCTCCTTCATTGGTAAACGCTCGCTTATGAATATATATTAGCATGTTTTTTTACAAGTCCCTGAATCAATAAAAGTCTTATAGTGATAATAACTGATTATGGTTTTTGAATCCCTGATATTGCCCTGGCGGATATGCTCCTCAAACTCGGCTAACGGCATCCAAAATGCTGAGAGAACATCTTCATCAACCACATCATTTTGCTTTAATTGTTTTTTCAGTATTTTAGCATAATATATGGTATTTTCACTGGCGGAATGACCTAAAGCGGAATAGTAGCTTAAGAGCCTTTGCAGCAGGAACTGATCGATATCAAGATTAGTTTCTTCACGCAACTCTCTGACCATGGCTGCAGCAGGAGTCTCGTTCTGATTGTCCAAACAACCAGCAGGTAGTTCACAGGTAATGGTCATAATCGCCGGCCGATATTGCTTTACCAGTAATACTTCTTGGTATTCATTAATTATCAGGGCCGTAACCGCACTGTAATTATCCAAAATATCGTAATCTCGCCCTTGGATATTTCGCTGATAAACTTTGAGCCAGCTGTCCAATAGCAGCTTATCATCTCGTGTTTTTGCCACCCGACCGCTAAAAATATAATCATCGCCAAATTCGATTTTACTGCTCAACTTACTGTTTAGTTTTATTAGCTTTTCAATATCTTGAGCTGCAAAAATTGAGCCTTCAATGTACATTTTTGCCCGATATTTTTTTTCATTTTCACTTTGAGGTTCACTAAATGAAACATTATTGAACAGGTACTTAATTTCAGCAATGATTACCTGTACCTCAGTTGTAGAACCTGTAGCGCTATCATTTGAAATAGTGAACCAAATATCTTTTGCCCATAGCTCTACCATCAGATTTAACACCTTACCCACCTCTAACTATCTTATTCTTTGATCAACTGCAGAATTTAATCACGGTTGACAATGCAAACCCTGTTAATGCACAATCCATTTGCCCCCGTTAGCAGTTGGGTAATTATATTTTATCATTTAATTGAGCACTAGCTGTAATCTTACAGCGTATAAGCAGAATTAACCCTCAACCAGCTGCAAAGACGCAAAAAACACCAGCAACAGCTAGCATTTTTTTACTTTCAACATAAGCGGCATAAACTACTGCTGTAACAGCCTCTCTATGATTGTGATAAACTTTTTTTCAGCAGTCAATTCATGGGTAATAAATTTCCCGCGAAAATAAAGGGCATAGGCTGTGAAAGGAGATGGACTGTTCAGGGCCTGCTCCCTGTTTTCAATTAAAACTTTCTGATAGCTCAGGTTATATCTGCTGGCAATCTGAGCTTGCAGGTCGGTATAATAATTTGTATAAACACACTGTTTTGAGTAAAAAGCTATGAATCCTTCAGAGTTCACCTTCTGCACCCGGGAAACAGAATCAGAGAATCTGGGTTTTATTTTTTTACTAAAGTTTAAGGTCAGCAGTTCAAAATATGGATCTGCTGTGTCACAAACAGTAAAGCCCTGCTTAATGAAGAATTTCTTATCTGACAAAAAAGGCCTTTTCCTGTCAGAGCATAATACCACCAGGCCATCCCTGCCTTTCAGTTTACTGTCATCAATACATTGCTGCAATAAGGCCTGGCCATAACCGGATTTTTTATATTTTCCAGAAACCCAGAAACAATTGATCACCATAAAATTGGGGGCCTCAACCGGTAAAAGCGATACTTCAACAGGGCAGTATTCGATAAAAACCTTGCCTCTCACCGGCAGCTTTAAAAACACATAACCCTGGTCTATCCGCTGCTTAATCCACTGTTTTTTATCAGCATAACCCTGCACGCTCTTTTTGTCGGAGATAGCACAACAAATATGTTCACTGTCTATGTTCTCTTTTGTTAAAGTTAAAAATTCCATTTACCTGCTCCTATCATTAAGCACTAACTATTCCAGCTTGTTATAATAGCAGTTTTATTCAACAAGCTGTCACCAATTTCAAAAAAGCTCACTCTTATATCTAACAGGCCTTTCGCACATTGTAAAGTGCGAAAGGCCTGTTACTATCTATTTTTTCCAGCGCTTCAATTCCGGGAAGAATTTATGCATTTGCTCCTTGGCCTGTTCTTCACTCATGCCTTCATTGGCCTCAGCCATGTAGGGAGCAGAGTATTCTATCATTTGCTCCATAGTCATCTCCGATGTAAACTCGCCGTTCTTATAGCAGTACGCACAATAATCGTCATTTTTACTGTCGTCAGAATTTGTGCCATAATCTTCAGGTTTATTCATTGGCATCGCGCAGGATTGGCAATACTTGTCTATACTTTCCATTCTAACAGCTCCTTTTCAAATTTGAAATCAGTATATCAGATAGAATAAGACAACTGCTTGTCATATACATATAAGATATTACTGATATATTTCAGCCATCAATGCTATTCTTCGCTTTACTTCCTCTCTGACCCAAAGTGGAGATATCACTTCCACCTGGTTACCAAATGAAAGAATATAGTTATAAATCCATTCGCTGACCGGAAAACTGAATGTCAGCTCGACCGTATTATTATTGATAATCAGGTCTTCATCATCAAAATGATCATATAAGGCGTACAGTACCTGATCTGAAAATTGAAGCTTCAGATTAACTGTTTCCCTGGTATCGCCTTTATCTAAACTATAATTGTAATTCTTCCTACCAGAATACTCCTTTCTCTGAAAGTATTCATCAGTTAGAACAAATTGCTTCATCCGGTTAATTTTGAACAGCCTGAAGTCCTCTTTGTTGCGGCAGTAGCCCCAGAGATACCAGGACTGTCCTTTAAAAACCAGTTTTAGCGGATCAATAGTTCGCGTTGACTTTTTACCAGCTGAGTTAAAGTAGTTAAAACTAACAGACCGGCTGTGCAA
Organism: Bacillota bacterium; assembly: GCA_028280325.1. Taxonomy (GTDB): domain Bacteria; phylum Bacillota; class UBA994; order PWPR01; family PWPR01. Next base: position 13,859 of record JANQLZ010000142.1, on the reverse strand, counting down.
AACAGCCTGTTTAATCTTATTAAACTTTTCTCTGCTCTCCTCACTGCTGCCCCATTCCGATAAGTCGGCCTCCATCCAATCCTGTACCTCAATATTTTTAAACAGAGAAGCCAGCTTATTCATCACCGTATCAACATTGGGGTAGCGGGCAGCCTCTAAAGTCTTAAGGGTTATCAGCAAATCCTGACAATCCTTTTCAGACAGCATGGTCTTATTGATAACGTAGTTATCCAATATCGAGATACCACCCCCGCTGCCTTTATTAGTATAAACAGGAACCCCGGCAGTGGAAAGTACATCAATATCACGATAGATTGTTCTGGTCGAAACCTGGAATCTGTCTGCCAGCTCTTTAGCTGTGACGATATCCCTGTTCAGCAAAATTGCAACTATTTCAAACAGCCTGTTAATTTTCATTTACTATCACCTGTTAATATTATACACCTTTAATATGACAGCTTGCAGTCATATTAAAGATAGTATTTATTATTCTGTATCTGGCAGCAGGTGTTTATGATACAATATCTTAAAAAGTATAAATGCAGAGACTAACTTTTTTAGTAGTCTCGGACATTATTATTTGGGTCTGTTAAAGATCAATTAAGAATCCATTACCATCTGACGAAGTGAAACCAGATATGTTGTGGATCATTGCCGGATTATTAAAAAAGCTACGTACTATATTCTAAATGCCATAGCCACCCCCATTGCCTAGAAAGGAATCAATATGAATCTCAGTATCAACCACTATACCTTATCAGTCAGCGACCTGGAAAAGTCAATCGAGTTTTATCAAAATGTTTTTGATGCTGTACTGCTGGTCAAAGGCGATAAGTTGGCTTATTTTGATCTAAACGGCCTCTGGCTGGCCTTAAATCTGGAACAGGATATCCCCAGAAACGAGATCTACAATTCTTACACTCATCTTAGCTTTTCAATAAAGGATCAGGAATATCCAGATATATTGGAGAAATTAAAGAGCTTAAATGTAAACATTATTGAAAGCCGACCCCGCCATCCGGAAGAAGGCAAATCGATTTACTTCCGTGACCCGGATGGACACTATTTTGAGTTTCATACCAAGACCCGCCAGGATCGTTTAGAATATTATCGACAGCATCGGACTGAATTAGTTTTTTTAACTGAGCAGAACTATGATAAATGACAAGCCACCCAATGACCATCCGTTACTTCTTGCAATGCTGGGGTATGCTCTCCACAAATCTTGATCTGGACCGGACACCGGGTATTAAAAGAACACCCCAAATGGTTGCATCCAGCCCGGGGCACATCACCTTTTAAGACCGTCCTTTGTTTGTGGTCTCCAAATACATCAGGCACTGCCGACAACAAAGCTTTAGTATAGGGGTGAATAGGGTTATTGTAAATCTGGTCTACATCAGCCAATTCAACTATCCTTCCCAAATACATAACAGCTATTCTGTCACTGAAATGTTGAACCACATTTAAATCATGGGAAATAAACAGGTAGGTTAAATTATACTTTTGCTGAAGATTGTCCATAAAGTTTAGTAAAGATGCTTGTATTGAAACATCTAAAGCAGACACCGGCTCATCGGCAATAATCAATTGGGGGTTAAGCATCAGGGCGCACAATATGCCAACCCGCTGCCGCTGTCCCCCTGATAGCTGGTGAGGATATCTATGATAATCACTTTCGCTAAAACCCCCCTCCAGCAGCATAGCGATTACTTTGTCTTTTATTTCTGCCTTGCTGCCTTTTTTATGAACCCTCAACGGCTCTGACAGAATCCAGCCAATGCTTTTACGGGGGTTCAACGAGCTGTACGGGTCTTGGAAGATAATCTGAATATTCTGCTCTACCTCGGTACGGCAGTCAGCTATATTTTTGCCGTTGAACAGTATTTCACCTTCATCAGCTGGCAGCAGGCCGCCAACCAAATAGCCTACTGTCGTTTTTCCACAACCCGATTCACCAACCAGGCCCAATGTTTCTCCTTTACAGATGTAAAAGGAGACATCATTAACAGCTTCTATATATTTCCTCCTGGCAAAAGGAGAGGCTTTAGGCAGTGGAAAGCTTTTTCTTATATGTTCGACTTCAATAATTTTTTCACACATCTTTTATCTCTCTCTTTATGTCTTGATAGTTAAAACAACTGACCCCATGGCTCTGCTGATAAACTAAAGGCGGTTTGGATCGCAGGCATGGTTCAGTGACAAAGCCACATCTCGTTGCAAAGGAGCAGCCGGCCGGCCTTTCGGTAATCCCCGGCACTCTGCCTGCAATAGTAAACAGGCTTTTCTTTTTACGACTGGGGTTGGGGATAGCAGCCAGCAAGCCAATGGTATACGGATGCTGCGGATTAAACAACAATTCCTCCGTACCGGCGACCTCAATGATATTGCCCATATACATGACAATTACCTCATCACACATTTGCCTGATTACCCCCAAGTCATGTGAAATAAAGATGATAGCTGTACCAAATTTTCGGTTCAACTGTTTCATTAAATCTAATATTTGAGCTTGAATCGTCACATCTAAAGCTGTTGTCGGTTCGTCAGCAATTAACAGCCTGGGCTTTAACACCATCGCCATTGCTATCATAATTCGCTGACGCATTCCACCAGACAGCTGATGAGGATATTGATTATATATATCCTCTACATTATTTAAGCCGACCTGTTTCATAATCTCTAAGGCCTCTTTAGCTGCGTTATTGGTTTTTTGGTGTAGAGTCACTGTTTCAGCAATCTGTTTACCAACCTTAATCAGGGGATTGAGAGAAGTCATTGGCTCCTGGAAGATCATTGAAATATCATTACCCCTCAATTCCCTCATCCCGTGCTCATCAGCCGCCAAAATATCTGTACCATTAAAACAGATCTGATCCGCAGTAAGCAAAGCTTTAGGGGGCAATAGTTTTATGATTGACAATGCCGTTAAGCTTTTACCGCAACCGGATTCACCGACAATGCCCAGTATTTTTCCTTCCGACAATGAAAACGATATCCTGTCAACAGCTTGATAATATTGTTTGTCAATCGGAAAAGAAATGCTTAAATTCTTGACAGATAAAATAGCCATAGCTTACCTCTTTCGCGGATCATTTAAATCCCTTAATCCGTCACCAAACATATTAAAACCAAATACTAATAAAGTAATCATAATACCGGGTGCAATCGAAAACAATGGAGCCCGATTAAAATATAGTTGCGATTCATGCAGCATTGTTCCCCAGCTGGGGTCTGGCGGCTGGACCCCTAATCCTAAATAACTGAGCCCGGCTTCTGCCAGCACAGCACTGGCAAAGCCCAGCGATGCAGCCACGATTAGAGGAGAGATTATATTAGGTAGAATATGCACAAACATTATTCTTAAGTTTGAAACTCCAATTGATTTAGCCATTTTAACATACATCAACTCTTTGGCCTGCAAAAAACCGCTTCGAGCAATTCTGGCAAATCTGGGCACAGCCATAATACCCAGGGCTATCATCGTATTTGTAATACCATAGCCCCAGATAGTTACAAACATTAAGGCTATGATAATTCCCGGAAAAGCAATCATCGCATCCATCGAGCGCATTAGCAGATTATCTGCCCAGCCCCCAAAATAGCCGGCAATGCCCCCGATAACCAAGCCTATTGTTAAGCCAATTGTCACTGAAACCAGACCAACTGTAAAGGCAGTCTGAGAGCCCTGCATTATTCTACTGAAAATATCGCGGCCAAAATTATCTGTACCCAAAATATGCTTCCAGGTTGGACCCTGAAGTCGATGTTCCACGTCCATCTTCTCCGGATCATAGGGGGTGAAAAATATGCTGACTACCATCATAATCAACATGGCAGTGATTATCACTGTCCCGACTTTTAGATATACTGAATACTCTCTTTTCATTTTTTCACCCTGCTAAGTAAGATTTATGCGGGGGTCAATCACCCGATACAGCAGATCGACACCAAAATTTATCAGCACAACTATCGCCGCAAGATACAATACTATCCCTTCTACCAAAGGCAAATCCTGAGTCGAAACAGCCATAATTAACAGCCGTCCGATTCCAGGAACATTAAAAACCTTCTCTACTACCAGGCTGCCCCCCAGCACATTCGCTGTTAACATCCCCAAAACTGTAATTACCGGAAGCAGGGCATTACGCAGAATATGATTGTACATAATATAGTTTTCTCCACCGCCTTTAGATCGTGCTGTTCTAATGTAATCCTGTCCTTTTTGCTCCAAAACTGAGTCCCTTAAGTAGCGGACGATCACTGCAATATTGGGGATAGCAATGGCCAGCACAACAAAAAATAAATATGAAAATCCTGCTCGGGGATCTTCAGCTATAGGAACATACTGGCCGGGTACAAAAAGTTTTAAAGATAAGCCGAAGACCGAGGTTATAATAATCCCCAACCAAAACGATGGTATAGCCATACCCACCTGAGAAAGCAGGGACAGGCCTAAGCCAAAGATATTTTCATGCCTGGCAATTAAAATACCCAATGGAAACCCAACTACGATAATCAGAATCAAAGACATCGCAGTTATTAAGGCTGTTAAACCCAGCCTGTCCTTAATCAAATCCATCACTGGCATATCAAAGCGAATAGAGGTCCCCAGGTCTCCTTTGACAGCGTTGCTTATCCAACTTGCATAGCGAACAGCCAGCGGGCGATTCAGCCCCAGTTCTTCTCTCAGTGCTTCAACCTGGGCTTCGTCAGCATCGATCCCCAACTTTGCCAATACAGGATCTCCTGGAATAACTTCAAATACCAGGAAGGTTAATATTGAAACAAATAATAATATAAACACTATCGATACTGTGCGTTTTATCAGGTAATTCATAGCTCAATTCCTTACTTCCCATTAGTTAATCGTGTGGCTATAATAAAGTGAGGCCACGATAGATTTATCTATTTGACCTCTTAGAATTCAACTTTAATTTTTTTGCGAATAGCAGCTCGTTACTACTCAGCTGTTAAGGTCAACACGGCAATGTCCTGGATGTAGATGGGGTACAATTGATAGCCTTTAACATTTTTTTTCATGGCTGCAATTAAATTAGGGTCCATAATATATACACAGGGTACTTCATCAGCTAAAATCTGCTGTGCTTCTTTATAAATAAGCGCTCTCTGTTCCTGGTCTGTTGTGATCACAGCTTGTTTCATCAATTCATCGTATTGATCATTGGCATAGTTAAAGAAATTCCTCCCATAATCTGAACTATACCTGTTTAATACAGCATGGGGGTCAAGTTTGCCGGTCAAAGCTATTACAGTCATTTCATAGTTTCTGTTGGTATAAACCTCTTGCAGCCAGGCATTCCAATCAATTTTTTTAATCTCTGCAGTTATACCGACTTCTGCCAATTGGCTGGCTATTACCTGAGCAGTGTCAACGTGAAACTGATATACTGATGGCACAGTTATGCTGGTGGTAAAGCCCTCTTCGTAGCCGGCTTCTTTCAGTAACTGCCGGGCTTTTTCCAGGTTTAGATTATAAGTATCCTCTAGGCCTTCCTGATAATAAACTTTCATGGCCGGTGACATATTGGAGCCCAGTTTAAGGCCCCTGCCATTGGCTACCGCAGCAATTATGGCATCTACATCAACCGCATAGTTTATCGCCTGCCTTACCTTGATACTGTTAAAAGGTTCCACCTTGTTATTCATTGCCATGATTTGAATCATATTCTGTGGCCCTTCAATATAGGTACAGTCTTCGGGAATCGAATCGATGCTTTCAGCATTGATTCGGGGATACAGGTCTATTGCTCCCGACTGCAGGCTCATTAGAGCGGTTTGGTTGTCAGCAAAAATTCTGAATTCCACATCTTTAATTGAGGCAACATCTTTCTGCCAGTATTCATCGAACCGGGTGATTACAACTTTTTGGGAAGGAACATATTCCACAAAGCTGTAGGGTCCTGTACCAACAGGGTTTTTATTATGATCTTCATCAGTAAGAGATGCCGGAATCACTGCTTCTGTCAAATATCCTAAAAATGAAGCATTTATCTCGGGTAGGACAAACTTAATAGTTTCAGAGTCGATAACCGTTATCTCTACCCCTTCAAAACCTGAAGATAAAGGCTTCTCAGAAAAATCTCCTCGCAAACGCTTGTAGCTATATTCTACATCTTCAATGGTTACATTATTCCCATTGTGAAATTTAATATCTTTTCTCAGTTTAAAAGTGTATTCTAAACCATTTACATCATAACTGGAAGCTACCGCTGGTACCATTTTCCCCTCATGATTGGCCTTTAACAAACCCTCAAAAACGTTGAACATCATTTCTTCGGTGCCAGATGCTGCAGCTTTATGGGGATCCAAAAAATCAGGATCTTGAGGGACAGCTACTACAAACTTGCTCTCGTTTTGGCTGCTTTCAGAATCAGTACAACCAGCTACTGCCAGCATTACACCCAGTAATAGTAAAATTGTAAATACTTTTTTCATGATAACCTCCATAACTTCAGCTTGCTATATCTCAATTCTGAGGCCCTCTCGGGCCTTGTCTACCGGCAATTTATAGATCTGCCTGATATCCTCAATCAGTTCATCGTTATCACCATAAACAGGCAAATGGGTAGCAACAAGCCTTTTAGCCCGGCTGTTTACAGCCAATCCTGCCAAATCTTTAGCACTCATGTGGCCTTTAATAATTCCCTCATACTCACGATAAATGCTACATTCTCCCAGCAGCAGATCGCAGTTGGAGGCAAACCGCTCCAAGTCAGGGTTGTTTTCCGTATCTGAAGTATAGATCATAGTTTTCTGGCCATCAGTTATTTTAACAGCTAAACCATAGACAGGATGAACTGTTTTGGAAAAGTTAAACCTTAAATCCCCAATCTGCAGTTGGGAACACTCATCTATGGCAACAGCCTTGGTACAGTTCTCAAAATTCAGTTTATTAAAATAAAAATTATCTTGTGGGGCATAAAAAACTATAGGTTTATCCCGGTTGCCCAATTGCATATCAATCAGAGCAGCATGCTGCAAACACAGGGCATCGCAAAAGTGATCAGCATGAAAATGGGTAATAATAACTGCATCTATTTTTGGCAAAGCCAGGTACTTTTGCACTATTGACAGGCTTCCTGAACCCATATCCAGCAAAATGTTAGTGTTATTTTTGCTCACTAAATAACATGAAGCAGCCACTGCTTCCTTAGGATAAGCACCACTACACCCGATAACTGTCAGCTTCATTTTAATCACCTATTTCCAATTGTATTCTAAATCAAAATTTTTCAAACTCTGTTCCATACTGCTGATATTATCCCGAACAATATCCGGCTGATGAAAAGCTACCTCATTAATAATTAAATGAACAATTGATAATGGGGCTACATAAGAGTCAATCATGCCTTTTGTTCTGGTTTTGGCTAAGATTGCCACATCTGCTATTGGGTAAAAGGGAGATATCTCCGAGTCAGTTAAAGACAGTATCTTTGCCCCTTTTTCCTTAGCTGTTTCACACACTTTTAGGGTAGTCTTGCAATACCTTGGAAACCCGGAGACAATCAGCAAATCCTCTGAGGTAAAGTAATTGCTGTATTCAGCGGCCTCACCTTGAGGTATTAACCTGGTGTTGCCCAAAAGATAGTTCAGGACATAACTGATGTAACTGGTAACACTGAGGCCAGCTCGCCAACCCGCAACATAAATCTGCTGGGCATTGAGCACCAGTTCTACTGATTTAGCCAGTTTACTCTTGCTGATCAACTGCATCGTTTCATTTAAATTATCAACCTCTACCTCAAAGTGCTCATCAATCCATGATCCCTGTCTATTTTCACTATTGGCAATTAAATTATTAAAGCGCTTCATCACCCTTTTTTCAAAAGCCACTTCTTTCAAGTTTTTAGACATTTCCAAATAATTATTATAGCCGATTTCTTTTGCCAGACGATGAAGTGTCGGCTCACTGCATCCACTGCGCTCCCCAATTTCCTTGGCAGTCAGAGAGGCAGCTTCTTCGATATTGTTTTGCATAAAGTGAGCTGCTTTTTTTTGAGCAGGTGTCAGTTCATTAAACTTTTCTTTAATCCTGTTAAGTATCACCTCACCACCTCCAGCATGCTGAGTAAATTCAAAATAACATAAGTGTCAGGCAGGATACTAACATAGTTATCATACCATATCTGTAATGGATTTTTATTTATTAGTTTTTACTAGTTTTTAACCATCCTGTAGTCATTCTTTCAGCGCAGAGCAAACCACTGACAGGCAGTTAAACCTTACAGCTACAATGTTTACTAGCGCTCAACTAAAGGGTATGCAAAACTGAAGCTGCCTACATTTTAATATTTTTGTAGTCTAGAATACAGCTGTATAATACACTTTTCAGGCCAGGAGATGATTAAGGTATTGTAAAGTTATAGTAAACAATTAGCAGCAACAAGCTGTAGTTTGATCTGAGTAACAAGAGGCAGTTACAGCAAAAAAGCACGTGGCTTTTTCATAATTTTAATGTAAAAGATATAAATTATAGAATAAAAATTGAAATAAGCAAAACAACGTCAGATGTAACGGACTCCTGACCCTGCGTCAATATTGCTATTTTGCCCCAATAACTTCAACTGCCAACCTACCGCCGACCTATTGCCAACCTACTGCCAACCATTGTAACGCTCAATTACTCACATCATATCATCATATATATAATTGCTAATGCAGTTTACTTTTGTTGCAATAAAAAAGGGCTGGACACTAACTGTCTTTGCTAATGCGTCAGCCCCTTTTGCATTTCAATCTATCCCAAGATATTTTCCAAAATGTTTAAAGTAGCCCCTGGTTTTGGAGGTGACATAATCGCCAGAAATCTGATCATCATGCCTGATCCTTTTAATCTCATTAATACTGTAGCCGTCTTTAAGCACCACAAACTTATATCTGTTTGATATTGCACGTTGGGGGCAGTTGTAGAGACAACGCATACACATTTCGCATCGATCTTCAAAGTCTAACTGCCCGCTTTCCACGGTAATATTTTGTGCCGGGCATTTTTCTACACATAAGCCACATAAATTGCAGGCTTCACTAATTTGAAAACCCTTGCCAAAGGTCGGGGCTCCGTATTTTTCTTCATAAAAGTGAATTTTCTGGGTTAAGGCTTTCAGCCAGGGCTTCACGACCAGCTGCTTTGACTTCATATTGATAATATCCTGAGCAATCTCGGCAACCCTCTGTTCTGCCCTGTTCAGCAGTTGCTTAATCAGGCTTGGTCTATAACTGATAAAAAAATTAGAAGGCATCGCTATTAAACTATCATAAAACACATGATAGCCCTTTTCAGTAAGATGCTCTATTAATTGAATTGAAGCAGCGTTATTGATCTTACTGGGATCACCGGCAGTTTTAAACAAAAATATCTTTTTGCCTGCTGAAGCTGGCATTAGCTTGATAAATTTGCGCACCACTTTTGGCGCTCGGAAACTTATCACCGGATGGCCAATGCCAATGACATTATATGCTACCTCGAGCTCTGCTCTGCCTACCAGCACATCCTCAATATCAACTAAATTGATTTCAATATCGTTACTCATAAAAGATTCTGCCAGCATTTCTGCAATTAATTTCGTATTGCCTGTTCCTGAATAATAATAAATTGCATAGCTGTTTTTCATAGCTCAAAACCTCCAACCAAATATTGCCTAACAGTAGTATACAGCAAGTTTCAGCTAAAATCTTAACAAAAAAATAAAGATTTAAGGCCTCAGCAGTGTGCTGAGACCCTAAACCCTACTGCACTTCTTCTATTTGAGGAGTTAATCTATATCGTCTGGAATGTTGTGACAGTCAAAACTGCGATTTAAATGGGTGCGTGAACTACAAACTTGTACCAGATAAGAGTTATAAAATATATCTGTTTATGGCCGCATATCCCAATTGCTTATTATACGGCTGCTCTCAAATCTTTCATTTAAAGCAGTAACTCCCCGCTTTACACCTCCACGCAGGGTATGGGGCTCGTTATTTCTCCGTCCCTGTACTTTAATAACCACAAACGGATACTCATAGCCCTCCGTATAATCCAATTGCCCCTTATCACCATACTCTCGAACAGTAAACAAAATATCCCCCACTACATCAGACGATGATAGTACAGCAGCTTCATTATATCTTTCAAAAGATATCTGATACCCATCCTTGTATTCTTCACCGCCACAGATCAAGCCATAATAGGCATCCGCACCGTAATCCCGCTGCTCAAAATGATGCATGCCCCGATCTAAGTTTAATAACTCTATTTCACTCCAGATATTTGCCGGAATTTCTTCTTTGCTCTGGACAACCTCATAAGTAAACCCAGTAGCTGTTCCGGCAGTTTTATCTGAACCCCACCAATAATTAAACGCCATTTCCTGGTCTTGCTGACTGATCAGCAGGTCATCATAAGCAGTCTGCATTTTCAATTTAAACAGTATAAAAGGATATTTCTGGTCGGTGCTGTAATCCGGTACAGAGGAACTGCTCCGCTCTTCCAGATCAATGAGAAAGCTTCCATCTAAAACTTTACCATTATCTACATTGCCGTCCAAATGTTCCAGGCTGGTAATCTCTACATCATAGTTGTTTTTAAATTCTTCATCTCCACAGACCGCAAAATATAGGTGGCCATCCCCCAAAAACTCTCCACTGAAGAAATATAGACCAGGCTCTAAGTCAATACTGTTTAAGGCCTCCCATATTTTCGCAGGGGCTTCGCTCTGAGCTTCAATCTTTACAGCCCGGGGAGTCATACAACCTGTCAGTAACACGCTAGCTGCCATAAATACTAAGACAATCATGCCGGTAATCTTTTTTGTTCTGTTCATGTATACCTCCCAAGATATTGATGCTTAAACTAACATATACTACTCCCCATTAATACACTAATATTATCTCTATATACAATAATGCGATTAAAAAAACGACACAGTGAGTAGTGCTACTAATCCTGGACACTTGGCTTTATAGCTGGTTATATCAGTTCAATCTGTTTTTACCCTTAACATATACCACTTATGCTTAAAACCACTGATTTTATTTATTTAATAAAACTTTCGCACTTCGTTAGTGAAAGGGTTTAAACGTACGCTGCGCTTCACTAGGGTAATCACCTTAAAATTAGGCGATGTTTGACAATACCAGTAATAACGAGTACCCCTGCAAAAGCAAATTTACCCTTAACCATACTCCCGTACAGTAAGCAAAATATCTCCTACTACTTCGTATAAATAAAGATTTAAGGCCTCAGCAGTTTGCTGAGGCCTTAAATCCTACTGCACTTCTTCTATTTGAGGAGTTTATCTATATCGTCTGGAATGTTGTCTTGATCAAAACTGCCATTTAAATGGGTGCGCGAATCATTTTTAAGTTTAACAGCTATGCTGACGGCTGAATCACTGGTCACCCCTAAATGATAATTCTCTAATACCAGGCTGATTAGCTCTGGATCTTCAACAGTTATTTCCTGATCGCTGTCATTTTTAGTCAGTTTTATAGATTCAATGTCTGCCGGCACTACCTTCAACTGGTTCAGCAAATTATATTGAGCAAGGGTTTGGTTGGTGGCCTGGTCTTCTCTGACCACGAGTACACTGCCCATTTTGCCGCCATTGGTATCATAATACTCTGCTTCACATAAGGCGAAATATTTTTTGTCCAGCGATACGGTTTCATTGAATGTTTTTATTGATGCAATAATTGCTGCGATTTGATCTTTATCAGTAATACTTACCTCGCTGTTTTTCTGTTTAGAGAGTAATTTGAGAGACTCTATTTTATCCATTTCTACATTAAAAATATCCTCCCACTGCTTGCGGACTTCTTGAGAGTCAATTATATTTTTAAAAATATCTGCAACAGGCCTAATCTTACTATACTTCCTTTCCTGTAGCTTGCCGTCTTTATAAGTAATTTTATAGATCACATCCTGAAAGGCGGTTTTTATGTCAGGAGAGGCATAGGTCTCCAGCTCTTCAAATATCCTCATGCCTTCTTTAATATTGTTTTTTTCTGTTAAAGTACAGGAACGTGATACAACAGGGTCCTGACTAAATGTTAGCTCTATCTTTTCAATGTTATTTATATTAACAGCTGATCTGTTACAACCGGCCAATAGTATTATTCCAGTGATAGCTATTACCAAAACTACAATTATTCTTCGGGTTCTCATTTAAAATCTCCTTATCTTGATATTATCCTCCTTTCAAATTCTTCCCATATAAGACTCTATCAATTCTTAAATGTTCCCTGAGCAATAGATTTGCCAGTTATTAACTGCAATTATCCGAATCTCAGACAATAGTTCCTCCAAATCACACCATAACTCTACTATTGTAGCAGTATGCAATTGCAGATGACAAATATTACATAAATATTACTATATTATTTATTTTAACTATATAGTATTATTAATTTAACCGCTTAAATATATTTTTTATTAGAATATAATAATCTTTTTATTTCAGAACCCCGCTCAAGTCCAACCGCAATTGCTTCTGCTGGAATTATGTGAGAAATGGTGATATTTTTTATGAGCAAGTTTACTAAATCTGCAATCAGTATAATGTTACTGTTATTGGTGTTTCTCATTATTTCTTTGACACCTAATGATTATGCTGACGATACCACAAAAATCCCACCCCGGATTGATGATCTGCGCGGCGTTTGGGTAGCAACAGTCTTAAACATTGACTATCCGGACCAGCCTACTGTTGATGCTGATATGCTAAAACAAGAGGCACTGACAATTCTGGATCAGGCTCAGCAAATTGGCTTTAATGCTATTTTTCTTCAGGTACGTCCTACCTCGGATACCCTGTACCAATCTGATATGTTTCCCTGGTCCAAGTACTTAACCGGGCAGCAGGGCCTGCCCCCGGACCAGGGTTTTGACCCATTGGAGTTCTGGGTCACGGAAGCCCATAAACGCAATATTGAATTGCATGCCTGGCTCAACCCCTACCGCATAACTAAGAACAGGCCAGCTGATCCAAGACATTCCTTTGATTCTCTGGCAGCAGGGCATCCAGCCCGTCTTCATCCAGAGTGGGTAGTGAAACATCAGGATGGCAATTTGTACTTTAACCCAGGCCTGCCGGAGGTCAGGGAGCTAATCGTTAACTGCGCCCGGGAACTGCTGCAAAACTATGATATTGATGGAATTCACCTGGACGATTATTTTTATCCACAGGCTGATTTTGAGGATCTTGATACATTTAACCGACTGGGAGCAGGCTATGACAGTATCGATGACTGGCGTAGAGATAATGTTAGCAGCCTGGTACAGGAGTTGGCTCAGGCTGTCCGGGAAACATCTGAAACTGCCCGGTTTGGGATTAGTCCCTTTGGGATTTGGGCCAACAAATCTTCGAACGAGCTTGGTAGTAATACCCGGGGAACCGAGTCTTTGAATGATCATTATGCAGACACCAGAAAGTGGGTTAAAGAAGGATACCTTGACTACATTGTTCCTCAGTTGTACTGGCATATTGACCACCAGGCAGCTGATTATCGTCAGTTACTCCATTGGTGGGCTGAGACAACCAGCGGCACCGATGTAGCTCTTTACATCGGCCAGGCTGCCTACAAAACCGGTCATGACAGTCCAGAAAGCGCCTGGTATGGAGTGCAGGAGCTGACAGAGCAGCTCCAGTTAAATCAAGCTACTCCACAGGTCAGAGGCAGCATCTTTTTCAGCTGGCAATCATTTAGCAATAACCCGGAGTTGACCGAAATGCTGACAGAATATTATCAGGAGTGTCAGCTGCGATAATGCTAATATGTTTAACAACAAAGTAAAATATGAGGAAAGCTGCTGGTAGCAATTTGTACCAAATTGCTTTGATAATTTTATTTTTTTA